>JALHUG010000273.1 GCA_022866185.1 Dehalococcoidia bacterium | reverse complement strand
GTATGAGAGAATGAGACCAGTGGAGGATAGCTAGCTTTGCCAGATCAGAATGTGAAAGGCTGGAATGACGGGGGTGCTGCCCAAACGGGCGGCATTATCATCCAGGCCATGGATGTGGTCAAGACCTACGACACCGGCTATTCCAAAGTACCGGCCCTGAAAGGCGTCTCCCTCTCCGTTGAGCGGGGCGAGATGGTGGCCATCATGGGCCCTTCCGGCTGCGGCAAGACCACCCTCCTCAACTGCCTCAGCGGCCTCGACGACATCGACAGCGGCCAGATCATCGTTGATGGAACCGACATCAACCGCCTTTCCGACAACGCCAAGACGGAGTACCGCGCTCGCAACATGGGGTTTGTCTTTCAGGTCTACGACCTCCTGCCGATCCTTTCGGCGGTGGAGAACGTGGAGCTGCCCCTGCTGGTTTCGGGCACCGCAGCCAAGGCGTCCCGTGAGGCCGCCATGCGCGCTCTGGAGTTCGTCCATCTCGCCAACCGGGCCAGCCACAGGCCGGCCGAGCTCTCCGGCGGCGAGCGCCAGCGGGTGGCCGTGGCCCGCTCCCTGGTGAACGAGCCAGCCATCGTCTGGGCCGACGAGCCCACCGGCGCCCTCGACAGCACCAACGCCGACGACATCATGAACCTGCTGCGAGAGCTGAACGAATCCAGCAATCAGACCTTTGTTGTGGTCACCCACGACTCCAAGATGGCTGCCTACGCTCAGCGCATCGTCTACATGGTGGACGGCCTGATAGTGGACGAAAAGCGCACTGCCCACGCCAAGCAGCCTTCCAGCCCCACCACTGAGCAGGCCTAGGAGCGGCCGCCGGTGGACAAACTGTTCGGCCTGTCGATGGACTCCATCATGCTGGGCCTGGTGGCCGGCTTCCTGGTCTCTCTGGCCGCCGTGGCCTATGTCGTGTTGCGCAACCGCATCATGTTCAAGATGGGCGTGCGCAACATCCCCCGCCGGATGGCCCAGACCGTCCTCATCGTCATCGGCCTGATGCTCAGCACGCTCATCATCTCCGCCGCCCTCACCACCGGCGATACCGTCGACCGCAGCGTCACCAACTTCGCCTACGAGCTGAGTGGGCACGTCGACGAGATCGTGGCCTTCGATGTGGAGAAGACAGGCGCCTCGGCCGCTGAGCCCTTCGTCCCCGAATCCACCCTCACCGAGCTGGAGGCTCACCTGGGCAACGACCCCGACATCGACGGCATCGCGCCCGTGATCTTCGAGCCGGTGCCGGCCATCAACCCGCGGACGGGCCTCAGCACGCCTTCTGCCTTTCTCACCGGGATGGACCCCGAGCGCATGGCCGGCTTCCCCGACATCGTCTCTCGCGGCGGCAAGGTGCTCGACGTCGGCGCCCTCGCCCCCGACGAGATCTACCTGAACGAGACCGCCCAGGAAGAGCTCGACGCCCAGCCGGGTGATACCCTTCAGATTTTCATCGCCAACGTCCCCCACGCCTTTAGGGTGATCGACATCGTCAGGGATACAGCCGCGACGGGTGCCATCGGTGGTCACGAGGCCGAGCCCCGCGACGGCATGGTCACCCGCCTGGACGTGGTGCAACAGCTCTTCTACCGCGAGGGCCAGCTCGACTTCATCGGCATCTCCAACCGCGGCGGGGTGCGCGACGGGATGGCCCTCTCCGATACGGTGGCCGAGAAGGTAGAGGCTGCCCTCACCAACCCCAACCTGAGCGTGCAGAAGATGAAGCAGGACAGCGTGCAGATGGCCGAGCTCATGGGCAATGTCATGACCACCATGTTCCTAGTGATGGGCCTCTTCTCCATCGCCGCTGGCATCCTCCTCATCTTCATGATCTTCGTCATGCTGGCGGCGGAGCGGAAGCCGGAGATGGGCATGGCCCGCGCCGTGGGCAGCAAGCGCAGCCAGCTCGTCCAGGCCTTCCTTTCGGAGGGCATGGCCTACAACCTGGGAGCTGCATTGGTGGGTGCTGGCCTGGGGGTGCTGGTGGCCATCGCCATAGCCCGAGTCATGGCCAGTCTCTTCGCCCAGATGGCCATCAACATCACCCCCTACGTCACGCCCCGCAGCCTGATCATCTCCTACTGCCTGGGGGTGGTGGTCACCTTCATCACCGTCGTCATCTCCTCCTGGCGGGTGAGCCGCCTCAACATCGTGGCGGCCATTCGGGACCTGCCCGAAACCAGTCCTTTCAACCCTGAGCAAGGCACGTGGAAGGGCTACCTCCGCGGTGTCCTCAACGCCTTCGTCGCTGTGGGATTCATCCTCGTGTCTCTAATTGGCGCCCTCACATTCAGCGGCCTCTGGCGCCTGTTTCTACTCGTTGCGAACATCGGTCTGGTGGGCCCGTGGCTGTACCTGCTGCGAGATCAGAGCTTCAGCGCACCAGCCCGCCAGAGGTCCCACGACCGTCCGATGGCCTGGTTCTGGCCCCTCTGGTTCCCCATCCCGATCCTGGCTTTCCCGTTCTATCAGATCGCGCTCCTAGTGGCTCGCCGCGAGCGGGTCACTACCTGGCCCCTGATGTGGACTCCGTTCGTCATACCCTATTTGGCAGCTCTCATCCTCGTCCGGTTGGCTCGCGACCGCAGACCCCGCAGCGTTCCCAACTGGCTCATCCTGCTCGGGCTGCTCGTGCCGCCGCTTGGCCTCGTCATGGTGGCGCTGCAGGACCGCGACCGGCCCATCGCCTGGAGCGCCGGCTTCGGCACGGTCGGCATCCTGTTTGGGGCCTTCCTTGGCTGGGTCGGCATCGCCTCTGGGCTGCTTGCTCCCTTCACCATCGGCGTGTCCATCGCCCTGCTGAGCCTGATCCCGGTCATGCGCTACTTCGCTCTGCCAGAGCGACCCGTCTTCACCATTGTCGGCCTGGCTGTTCTGACATTCTGGGCTCTCCCCTCGGGGACCCTCGATAGAATCCTGCCCGAGATGGATGCCAACATCGAGATGTTCTTCCTCAGCGGCATCTTCATGGTGGCCGCAGCCACCTTCGTCATCGTCTACAACGCCGACATCCTCCTGCACCTGCTGGAGCGCGCCGGTGGCTCGCTTGGCCACCTCCTGCCCGCCCTGCGTATCGCCGTCGCCTATCCCCTGGCCAACAAATTTCGCACCGGCATGACCCTGGCCATGATCGCCCTGGTGGTCTTTGCCGTGGTGATGATGTCCATCATGAACACCAACTTCAACGCCCTGTTTCTGCGCGACGACTCCCGCGGCGGCTGGGACATTATGGTGACCGAGAACCCCAACAACCCCATCGGCGATCTCGTGGCCTCCCTGAACAAGGAAGGCTCAGTGAATACCGACCAGCTCGCCGCCGTGGGCGCGGTGCGCCTGCCCGACCTCTTCGTCAGCTCGGAGCTGCGGCAGGTTGGGGCAAGCGAGGAGTGGGGATCCTACCCGGTGCTGGGCGTGGACGACGCCTTCGCCCGCGATTCGCAGATCAGGTTCCAGACGCGCGCCCGCCAGTACCCCGACGACAAGGCCGTCTGGGAGGCCATCCGCACCACGCCCGGCCTGGCGGTGATCGACGCCTTCGCCGTCTCTACGGGTGGCTTCAGTGTCGGGGGCCCGGAATTCCATATCCGGGGTTTGGACGAGACCGCCAAGGTGATGGACCCGCTGACGTTGGAGTTGCGCGATCCGGCCAGCAAGAAGACGGTCGAGCTGTCGTTGATAGGGGTGATCGACTTCGGCCCCAGCGCCAACTTCCCCGGCCTTTACACGTCAGAGCAGACCTTCAACGACGTCTTCGGCAAGCCCGATTCCTCAGTCTTCTACGTGAAGGTGCGGCCGGGCGTTGACCCCAGCGACATGGCCAAAGCCATCGAGTCGGCCCTGGTCACCAGCGGCGCTCAGGCGGTGTCCATAAAGGACGAGATGGAAAAGCAGCAGGCCACCTCCAACAGCTTCTTCTACCTGATCCAGGGCTTCATGGGCATGGGCCTGCTGGTGGGCACAGCCGCCGTGGGGGTTATAGCCTTCCGCTCGGTGGTGGAGCGGCGCCGGCAGATTGGAATGCTGCGAGCGATCGGCTACACCCGCGGCAGCGTGGCCCTCAGCTTCATCATGGAGTCATCGTTCATCGCCCTGATGGGCATCGCCACCGGCGTCGGACTGGCGATGCTGCTCGCGTTCAACCTCCTGCATAGCGACGAGTTCTCCAACATCGACATGGGCTTCATCATACCCTGGCAGCAGATTCTCCTTATCTCCGCCTTCGCCTACGGAGCCTCTTTCCTGATGACCATCCTGCCCTCGCGGCAGGCCGCGGGCATCACCATCGCCGAAGCCCTCCGCTACGAGTAAAGGGCGTAGACCCCGAATATTAGCGATGGTCGCCAGCAGCCGGCTTGCGTTTGCAGTTGACAAGTCGATCGCTGAGCGCCATCATTGGCTGCGAAACCAAGACCATCGATCTTGGCGCCCCAACTGCATTCGGGAAGAAGGAGGGAGCCATGGCCGTAGCCTATCCCGCCACGCTGGACATGACCTGCCGCGACAAGATTCCCCGAGATCAGAGCATTATGCACATCCTCGCCTTGTTCGTGCTCTGGATCGCTGGGGGGATCATCGGCTTTCTGGCGTACATCGTCGCCCCCATCGTGATCGCCTTCAGGGTGGGCAAGAAGGGCGGCGCGAAGTACGTCGAGGAGGACGGACCCGAGTTCAGCCGCTATGGCGGCATGCTGGTGGCCATCTATGCCTACGCGTTCTTCCTCACCGATGAGCTACCCGACAAGGCCGTCGGAAGCTCCGTCAAGGTTGAGTTCAAGCCGAGCGGCAACCCCTCCTGGCTCGAGGCCCTCCTCAGACCGATATTGCTCATCCCTAGCGGCCTCGTTCTGGGCCTGTTCGGCATCGCCTTCATCCTGATCCTGCCCTGGACGGTCATCGACGCCCTGGTGAACGAGCGCTACCCCCGCCGCTTCTTCGAGTTCGTGCTCGGCTACCTGCGCTGGCAGACACGGATGACCGCCTACTTGTTCTCCCTGACACAGGAGTACCCGCCCTTCCCGGTATCCGACCTTCTCAACTCCCTGCTCGGCAACGGAGCCCAGTCGTAGACTGGCAACGCAGGAGGCCTGAAGCACGCTCTGTGGAAACGCCGGCGCCTGCGAACCCCGGCCGAAGGAAGCCTGGCCGCGCCCCGAACAGGTGGCCCGTCTGGTTGGCGCTGGTGCCCATCGCCCTCCTGACCGCCGCTCTGGCGGCCTGCCTGGGAGGGAAGTCCAACGTTCAGGAGCCGCTGACCATCGACCTGGCTCGCCAACGCCCCGCCCTGAGCCTGCTCGGAGCTCAGGCAAGCGATAGGGTGCGAGCCGTGGCTGCCGGCGACGTCAACGGCGACGGCGTCCAGGACATCATCGTCGGCGCCTTCGCCGCCGACGGCCCCCAGGACAGCAGGCCCGATTGCGGCGAGGTCTACGTCATCTTCGGCCCGGCAGACGGGAGCGAGGTGATCGATTTCGCTGAGGGACAACAGGACGTCACCATATTCGGTGCCGACAGCGGTGATTCCCTCGGCTTCGGCGTGGCCGTCGGCGACGTCAACGGCGACACCATCGACGACATCCTGGCGGGGGCGCTCCTGGCCGACGGCCCTGGCAACGAGAGGCCCAACGCCGGCGAAGCCTATGTCATCTTTGGCTCGCCCACCCTGGAGCCGACGGTAGACATCGCTCTGGGGGAGCAGGACCTCACCATATTCGGCGTCGAAGAGGAAGACCGCCTGGGCGCCGACTTGGCCACCGGCGATGCCAATGGCGACGGCGTCCAGGACATCTTGGTGGGCTCCTTCCTGGCCGATGGGCCAGAGAACGCCCGCTATCAGGGGGGAGAGGCCTATCTGATCCTCGGCACGCCGTCCCTGGCGGGGGCCAGGGACATGGCCCAAGGCGAGTACGCCCTGGCCCTCATCGCCGCCGAGGCTGACGATCAGCTAGGCCACCGCGTGGCAATGGGCGACCTGAACAAGGACGGCACCGACGACCTCATAGTGACCGCATTCAGAGCCGACGGCCCGGACAACGCCCGCGAGGACGCCGGCGAGGTCTATGTCTTCTTTGGCTCCCCCTCCCTCAGCGGCGTTCTGGACCTCACCTCCACCTCCCCCAACGTGACGGTGGCCGCCGCCGATGCGCAGGATCACCTGGGCCACTCAGTCGCCGCGCAAGACGTCAACGGCGACGGCATCGACGACCTCCTCATCGGCGCACCCGAGGCCGATGGGCCAGACAACGCCCGCGGCAGCGCCGGCGAGGCCTACGTTGTCTTCGGCTCGCCATCCCTGCGCAGCTCTTTCGACATCGCCCTGGGCGAGCAGGACGTAACCATCCTGGGCGCCGACGCCGGCGACCGCCTGGGCGTATCCCTGGCCAGCGGCGACCTGAACGGGGACGGTGTGGCGGACATCATCGTGGGGGCGGAAGCAGGTGACGGGCCCGACAACCACCGTGAGGACGCGGGCGAGGTGTACATAGTGCTTGGCTCTGCTTCCCCGAGCCAGACGGTCGACACGGCCCTGGACGAGCACAGCGCCACCATCTTCGGCGAACGTCAGGGAGACGACTTCGGCCTGCAAGCAGCGGCGGCGGACTGGGACGGCGACGGCCAGGCCGATGTGCTGGCGACCGCTGGCGCTGCCGACGGGCCCGATGGCACGCGGCAGGACGCCGGCCAGGCCTACGTCATCCCCATCGGCCCCCGCCTCAAGTAGCACCAAGCGCAGGCAAGAAGCCGGGCCCCTCGTGTCTGTTCGCCGTTGATGGGTTAACTACCGACCCCCCGCCTGAAGGCGGGGGCATCGATTTGCTTTCCCATGCCCCAGCCTTCAGGCTGGGGTCCTGTGGGAACCTGGGAGGCAAAAACCCACGAATCATGAACCAGAGCCGGGCCCCTCTCTCGAGGGGCCTTCTGCTACCACCACAAGCCGGGGATGGCCGTCGAGCAGGAGGGGCAGCGGCCGCCCTCCTTCATGCGATACTGCATCACGTGAAAGCCAACCCGCTCTACCAGCAGCTCGTTGCAGTTGTGGCAGTAGGTGTTCTCTAGAGAGCTCACCATCCCTGGCAGGTTTCCGGCGTACACATGCCGAACGCCCGCCTCCTTGCCGATGCGGGCTGCCCGCAGCAGCGTCTCCGGCGGCGTGTTGGCGGGGTCGGTCATCTTGTAGCTCTTGTGGAAGGCGGTCACATGCCAAGGAATGTCCGGGGAGACCGAGGCCAGGAAACCAGCGGCCTCCCGCAGCTCATCGTCCGAGTCGTTGAAGCCGGGCACCACCAGGGTCACCACCTCCACCCAGAAGCCCATCTCCACCGCCATGCGGATGCCCTCCAGGACGTTGGTCAGCTTGCCCCCCAGAAGGCGATAGCTCTTGGCGGACATCGACTTGAGGTCCACCTTGAAGCAGTCCAGCCAGGGCCGCAGGTACGCCAGCACCTCGCGGGTGGCGTTGCCATTGGACACGTAGAGCGTCTTCAGGCCCTTTTCCTTGGCCAGGCGAAAGATCTCCACCGCCCACTCGGAGGTGATAAGGGGCTCGTTGTAGGAGCTGCCGACGATCTCGGCGCCCGTGCGCACGGCGATGGCCGCTATCTCCTGAGCGCTGATGGCCTCGGGGACGGTGCCAGCCACCGGGTCGCGCAGGGCCTGCGAGCTGAGCCAGTTCTGGCAGTAGGGGCAGTGGTAGTCGCAGCCCAGCATGCCAAAGGTTAAGGTGCTGGAGCCGGGCAGGACGTGATAGAAGGGCTTCTTCTCGGTGGGGTCGCACTGGAGACCAACCACGTAGCCGCTGGGCACGAACAGCTTGCCGCCGCGGTTGAAGCGCACCTTGCAGATGCCTCGCAGGCCATCGAGGATGAGACAGCGATGGCCGCAGGCGTAGCAGCGAACCTTGTTGCCGTCCAGCCGCTCATACAGCTCGCCCTCTTTGGTGCGAGCGTCCAGGATATCGGCTAGCGTAGCAGCAGTGGCCATGGCGTCCGCCACCATTATAGCATCGGTCGCTGTTCCCAGCCGCCGGCGCATGCTACCATACGAAGCCGATCCCCAGATAGGAGGCCGGCTTTGTCCGAATACATCCTGGCCCTCGACCAGGGAACCACCAGCTCGCGGGCCATCCTCTTCGACCGCCAGGGCCAGCCGGTGGCCAGCGCTGGTCACCCCATCCGCCAGATCTATCCCCGGAGCGGCTGGGTGGAGCACGACCCGCAGGAGATCTGGCAATCGCAACTGACCTCGGCGCGAGAGGTGCTGGCGGCGGCTGGCACCCGTGCCTCCCAGGTTGCCGCCATCGGCATAACCAACCAGCGAGAGACCACCATCCTCTGGGATCGGCAGACGGGCGAGCCGCTGGCCACTGCCATCGTTTGGCAGTGCCGCCGCACAGCCCCCCTGTGCCAGGAGCTCAAGGCGCGGGGGCTGGAGCCCTCCTTTCGCCAGAAGACGGGTCTCGTCATCGACCCCTACTTTTCCGGCACCAAGGTCGCCTGGATGCTGGATAACATCCCCGGCGCTCGCGCCAGGGCCGAGCGCGGCCAGATCCTCTTCGGCACGGTGGACTGCTGGCTCCTCTACAAGCTGACCGGCGGCCGCGTCCACGCCACCGACTACAGCAACGCCTCGCGAACCCTCATGTTCAACATCTCCCGCCTTGCCTGGGACGAAGACATTCTGGGCGAGCTGGCCGTTCCTTCTTCCCTCCTGCCGACCGTCCTTCCCTCCTGCGGCATCTTCGGCGAGGCCGAGCCATCCCTTCTGGGGGCAGCCCTGCCCATCGCTGGCATTGCTGGCGACCAGCAGGCCGCCCTCTTCGGCCAGGCCTGCTTTCAGGTGGGCATGGGCAAGAACACCTACGGCACCGGCTGCTTCGTCCTGATGAACGTCGGCCACGATAGCCTCCCCCTGGGCTCCTCCCTGATAACCACCATCGCCTGGGGCTTGGGCCAGGGTGTGGAGTACGCCCTCGAGGGGAGCATCTTCATCGGCGGGGCGGCGGTGCAGTGGCTGCGGGACGGCCTGGGGCTGATAGCCACCGCCGCCGAGAGCGAGGCGGTCGCCGCCGGCGTGCCCTCCAGCGAGGGGGTGTACGTGGTGCCCGCCTTCGTCGGCCTGGGCGCCCCCCACTGGGACCCTCTGGCGCGAGGCATCATCGTGGGCATCACTCGCGGCACCACCCGCGCCCACTTGGTGCGGGCCACCCTGGAGGCCATCGCCTTCCAGACGCGCGACGTCATCGAAACCATGGAGGGCGAGTGCAGTCTGACCCTGCCAGAGCTGCGTGTGGACGGCGGTGCCGCCGCCAACGACCTGCTGATGCAGATCCAGGCCGACATCCTCGGCCGAGAGGTGGTGCGACCGGCTATTACCGAGACCACCGCCCTGGGGGCCGCCTACCTGGCCGGACTGGCCGTGGGCTTCTGGAAGGGACAGAACGAGCTGGCCAGCAACTGGCGGGTGGACAGACGGTTCGAGCCCCGAATGGACGCCAGCCAGCGCGAGGAGGTGTACCGGGGCTGGAAGAGGGCCGTGGAGCGAGCCAAGGGCTGGGCCAGCGAGTAGCCCGAGGCCAAGCCCTTCCTTGTGACAACAAGCGCCAGCGGATGCTAAACTGAGTATTGCTATGGCTGACCGCAAGCTCGTCCGCGAATTGCAGGCTATCGTCGGCCGCGATGCTGTTCTTCATGCCCCCGAGGACCTGCTGGTCTACGAATACGACGCAACCATCGAGCGCGGCCTCCCCGAGGTCGTTGTTCTTCCCACCAGCGCCCAGCAGGTCTCGCACGTAGTGAATCTGGCCCGCCGTCGCGGCCTGCCGGTCACCGCCCGAGGGGCAGGCACCGGCCTCAGCGGCGGCTCCATCCCCACTGCTGGCGGGATCGTGCTGGTGATGACCCGCATGAAGCGCATCCTGGAGATCGATGCGGATAATCGCCTGGCAGTCGTCGAGACGGGCGTGGTGAACCTGGACCTCAGCGACGCCTTGAGCCGCTACGACCTCTGCTACGCCCCCGATCCCTCCAGCCAGAAGGTCTGCACCCTGG
>JALHUG010000272.1 GCA_022866185.1 Dehalococcoidia bacterium | reverse complement strand
TGGCGGCGTCACTGATCGGTTTCATTGGCCGGGACAATGTCGGCCTCACCGGCTTGGAGGCCGACTACGATCGTGACTTGAGTGGCGCCGCCGGTTCCCTATCCTACGAGCGCGACGGCATGGGCAACAGGATCGGCACGGGCGACAGCAAGCGGGTACCGCCCAAGCCAGGAGCGGATATCGTCCTCACCATCGACCGCTATATGCAGCGCATGGCCGAACGGGAGCTGGACGCCACCATCAAGAAGCACCAGGCCAGCGGCGGCACCATCATCATCATGGATCCCCGTACCGGGGCCATACTGGCTATGACCAGCCGCCCGTCCTTTGACTTGACCCACCTCGACCTCAGCGACGAGACCAAGATGGATCTGTACCGCAATCGAGCCATCACCGACCTGTATGAGCCGGGCTCCGTCTTCAAGGTGATAACCATGGCCGCTGCCCTCGACAGTGGCCTCGTGTCGCCCGACAGCGTCTACGTGGACGAAGGCGCAGCCCACGTCTCCGGCTGGACCATCGTCAACTGGGACTACGCCGCTCATGGCACCCAGACGGCCACTCAGATCCTGGTCAAGAGCCTGAACACCGGCGCTGTCTGGCTGAGCGGGCTCCTGGGCCCGGACCGCTTCTACGACTACGTTCAGCGCTTCGGCTTCGGCCAGCCCACCGGCATCGGCCTATCGGGGGAGGCGGCGGGCCAGGTGCGCACCCCCGCCGAAGACGCCTGGTCGGAGGTGGACATGGCCACCAATTCCTTCGGCCAGGGGGTCAACGTCACGCCCTTGCAGCTCATCACCGCCATCTCGACCATTGCCAACGACGGCAAGCTCATGCAGCCTTATGTCGTGCAGGAGATCGGCAGCGGCGATGACCGCCAGGTGTTCCAGCCGCAGGAGGTGCGCCAGGTCATCACCGCCGAGACAGCCAACACCCTTACCCGCATGATGGACGCTGTGGTGGATGGCATCACGACCGTCTACGCCATCTCCGTACCGGGCTATCAAGTAGCGGGCAAGACGGGCACCGCGTCCATATCCATCCCGGGCGGCTACAAAGACGGTGTCTACATCGCCACCTTCGCTGGTTTCGTTCCCAGCGACGACCCCGTTCTCGCCATGGTGATAAAGATCGACGAACCCAAGGATGTGCCCTGGGGCTCAGCCGTGTGCGCACCCGTCTTTGCTCGCATGGCTCAGTCGATCCTGAGCTATCTCAAGGTTCCACCAGCGCCGGAGGCCCTAGTGCAGGAGAGCCCTTAGGAATAAGATCGGGCCATGCTGACAATCCAAGACATAACGGCTGCTCTCGACCCCATGCTTACCCTGGTGATCAGAGCCATCGGGAGGCAATCCTTCAGCGGGGTAGCCATCGATTCGCGTCAGGTGCAGTCGGGCGACCTGTTCATAGCCCTACCGGGCGAGCTTCGTCACGGCCAGGAGTTCATCCCTGACGCCATCAGCCGCGGCGCCGCAGGAGTGATCGCCGAGAAGCAACCTCGCGACCTGCCCCAGGATGTCTCCTTCTTCCAAGTTGACAGCACCATTGCCGCCCTCCAGCGCCTGGCTGCCTACTGGCGCGGCAAGTACAGGGTGAAAGTGGTGGGCATTACCGGCAGCGTGGGCAAGACCACCTGCAAAGAGCTGACAGCCGCCGTCTTGAGCTCCGGCTATCAGGTGCTCAAGAGCGAGGCCAACCTCAACACGGAGATCGGCCTGCCCTTCACCCTCCTTCAGCTCCGGCCGGAGCACGAGCGGGTCGTGCTGGAGATGGGTATGTACGGCCTGGGCGAGATTCGCCTCCTCTGCCAGATGGCCCGCCCCCAGATCGGCGTAGTCACCAACGTGGGCCCCGTTCACCTGGAGCGCCTGGGCACCCTCGAAGCCATCGCCGCGGCCAAGGCGGAGCTGGTGGAGAGCCTGCCGGTCGACGGCTGGGCCATCCTCAACGGAGACGACCCCCTGGTCGCCGCTATGGCTGAACGCACCAGCGCCCGCGTTGCCCTCTTCGGCGAATCGCCGCGGTGCTCCGTGCGCGGCACTGTTCTGTCCACCAGTGGGCTGGAGGGCATCTCCTTTCGCCTGAGCTGCGACGATGAATCTGTCGATGTCTCGGCGCCCTTGCCAGGCCGTCACAACCTCTACAACGCCCTGGCGGCAGCTACCGTCGGCCTGGCCGACGGGCTGTCCCTTCAGGAGATAGCCGCTGCCCTGGCCGCGGCGGACATCCTCTTGCGCCTGCGAGTCCTCAGCGGCCCTCAGGGCAGCACCATTCTGGACGATACCTACAATGCCAGCCCCGCCTCCATGCTCGCCGCCCTCGACCTCCTGGACGAGCTTCCCGGTCGCCACCTGGCCCTTCTGGGCGACATGCTGGAGCTGGGCACCTTCGAAGATGAGGGACATCGCCTGGTGGGCGAGCGTGCAGCCCAACCCACCCATATCCTCTCCGCCATCGGTGAGCGAGGGCGGATCATCGGCGAGGCTGCCCAGGCGGCCGGCCACCAGGATGTGCGCTTCCTGGCCTCCAAGGAAGGAACAGCAGCAGCCATCCGCCAGACACAGCGCGAAGGCGACCAGCTGCTGGTCAAGGCCTCGCGGGCGATGGCTCTGGAGACGGTAATCGAGGAACTGACGGGCTGACATGGTTCGAGCCCTAGTGCTGGGAGCGATGGCTTTTGTGGTGTCGGTGGTAGTGGGGCAACCGCTAGTGGAGTTCCTGCGGCGACGCGGGCTGGGCAAGGAGATCAGCTCCGATGGCCCACCATCCCATCTGACCAAGGCGGGCACGCCCACTATGGGGGGAGTGCTCATCTTCGCCTTGGTCCTTCCCATCACCCTGGCCGCCAACATAACGGGCCGCCTGTCTATCCTCCTACCCCTAGGGACCATCGTCGCCGCCGGCCTCCTGGGCCTGATCGACGACCTGCGCACCATCATCGGCAGGGCCAGGACGGGCCTCAACAAACGCCTGAAGGTCCTGCTGCTCACAGCCCTGAGCATCACGGCCGCCCTCGTCCTCTACTTCGCCCTGGACGTGCGGGACGTGAAGATCCCCTGGGCCGGCCAGTTCGACCTGGGCCCAGCGTATATCCCACTAGCAATTATCATCATCCTTTTCACCACCAGCGCCGTGGCCATCACCGACGGCCTGGACGGCCTGGCTGGCGGCACCAGCGCCCTGGCCTTTCTGGCCTATGGCGTCATCGCTCTGCTCCAGGAGCAAATCTATCTGGCCACCTTCTGCTTCACCGTCGTGGGGGCAACCGCTGGCTTCCTCTGGTACAACAGCTACCCCGCCCAGGTGTTCATGGGCGATACGGGTGCCCTAGCCCTGGGCTCCTCCCTGGCCGTGGTCGCCCTCATGACCGGCCACTGGCTGCTCCTGCCCATTATTGGCATCGTCTTCGTTCTGGAAGGACTATCGGACGTCATTCAGATCGCCTACTTCCGTCTCACTGGGGGCAAACGCATTTTCAGGATGAGCCCCCTCCATCATCACTTCGAGCTGCTGGGCTGGTCGGAGCCGCAGGTGGTGATGCGATTCTGGCTTCTGGGAATCATGGGCTCCCTCCTGGGGGTGACCCTGGCGGCCAAGGTGTAGACGTGACTATGGCAAGCCAGCACGACTTCAAGGGCAAGCAGGTGACGGTGGTCGGCCTGGGGATCGAAGGGGTGGACCTGGTGCGCTTCCTCCATGCCCAGGGCGCCCGCATCACCGTCAGCGACGCCAAGCCCGCCGAGAGGCTTCGCGCCCGCCTGGAGCAGATCGCCGACGTTCCGGTGCGCCTCTCCTTGGGCGCCAACGAGCCCCAGGACCTGCTGACCGCCGACGCCATCTTCCTCTCCCAGGGCGTGCCCCTCGATCTGCCTGGACTGGCAGAGGCGCGCCAACAAGGCACACCCATCAGCTCGATGTTCAAGCTCTTCCTGGAGCTCTGCCCGGGGCCGCTGGCCGGCATCACCGGCAGCAGCGGCAAGACCACCACGACGGCCCTGGTGGGGGAGATGTTTCGCTGCGATGGCCGGCGTCACTTCGTGGGGGGCAACATCGGCGTCGGCCTGCTGTCGCACCTAGCCACCCTGACACCAGACACCTGGGTGGTCCTGGAGATAAGCCACAGCCAGCTTCAGCTCCTGCCGGATCGCAGCCCCAACGTGGCCTGCCTGCTGAACATCACACCCAACCACCTCGACCGCTTCTCCTGGGACGCATACCGGCGCCTGAAGGCCAACATCCTGCGCTACCAGAAGAGCGACGACTACGCCATCCTGGCCTACGACGACAGCGAGACGCGCGCCCTGGCCGAGCGGGCCCCCGGCCAGGTGCTCTACTTCAGCCTGGCCTCAGACGTCCCCGGCGACGGCGCCTTCCTCCGCGATGGCTGGGTTGTTTCTAGATG
>JALHUG010000033.1 GCA_022866185.1 Dehalococcoidia bacterium | reverse complement strand
GTTGTAGTGGGGGTCGGTGACCACCACCACGTCCTTGTCGCTGGCCTTCAGCGGGCGCGAGTTCGCCAGGGCCACCGTGTCCCTCGCCAGGTCGAGGGAGAACGTCCGCAGGTCGGGCCGCTGGATGTGCTCCTCGTCCACGCCCTCGGTCAGCGCTTCCCACCCCCGCTGGTGGCCGGCGAAATCGTACAGCTCCTGACCGCCCTCCTTGCCCACCGCCACCACGAAGCACATGCCGCCGGTGATGGCCGAGCTCTGGTCGATGTTTGCCCCCTCGGAGCTACAGAAGAGCTGGCGGCTGAGAACCGTGGAGGCGCCAACGTAGTTGTACATGACCTGCTGGTCGATGCCCTGCACGCCCTTGGAGACCTCCCGCACGTAGCGAACGACCTCGTCCAAAGACAGCGAGCGGGGGTCGATCTGATACTGCGCGGGCACGCTGTCTTGGCGCACCTCGATGGGGGCCAGCTCGGTGCTGGAGAGGGCCTCGGCCAGGGGGCCCAGGCGCTTGCGGGCCAAAGCCTTGCTGTGAGCGCTGGCCAGGGCCCGCTGATAGGCGTGGTCGATGCCGGCGCGGAGGACGCGCTGGAGGCGGGGCAGGTCGGCGGCACCCAACTGCTGGCCGAAGTGGCCCGCTGCTGTCATCTTCTCCCCCGCGATGACCCGCACGCCGAAGGAGAAGCCATAGTCCTCGCTGCTGAGCTTGTCCATGCCGTTCTCGACCGCCGCCCCCTTGCCCTCGCCTACCTCGATGCGCAGGTCGCAGTAGCGCAGGTGGCGCAGCCGACGCGCCGAGCGGCGGACCAGCTCGCAGGCCATCTCGCGGATCTGGGGGATGACTTCGACGGTTACCTTGGCGGGCATGGGCGCCTCCTAGAGCGGCAGCAGGACGAAAGCAACATTAACCCATCGTAGCGGCTGAGACGAGCGCCCGTCCAGGGTCGCCGGTGGATCATGCGGCCGGATTGACGACGCGCCCAGCAAACAGAATAGCACCAGTCTCGTAGTCGCGGATCAGGAACACAAAGGGGCGATCAACGGTGAGATCAGCGTGCCCCGCTGCTGACGCCGGCATCCCCACTGCGGTAGCCGCTGCCGCTTCTGTGCCCTCTTCATCAACGGAAATGAAGGCCTTGTGCACCACCGCTGAGATAAACAGCTCCCGACTGCCGGTCATTCCCGAGAAGTCCGCGGTTGCGGAGAAGGCGTCCGGCATACCCATCATCTCGAGTGTCTCTCCTAGATCGAAGCTCGATTCGAAGTCGAATTTCGGCATCGACAGGGTAACGCTCCATCGTTCAAGGGCTTTCACGATGGCATCCACCCGCTCTGCGTTCAGCGAGCTTTCAAACGCCTCAAACTGGCCCGCCTGGGGAACCAAGAGCACCATCGACACTCCACTCACGCCGTACGGCAACGAGACTGCCTGATACCCCGCGCCCTCGGCATAGCCGAACTCCTTGCTCTGCTTCATCATCGGGACGCTGACCTCGCCACCATCGAGCAGGTGGAAGGGGCCATCTTCCGTGTCTTGCGGTTCGAAAGGAAAGGCCCAGGCGGCGTTGAAGTAGATGGCGTTGGTGAGGACCAGCCGAGTCAGGTCATCGATGACGCCCTGGGGCATTAGGTCCGGTATCTTCCCCTCCGTCTGCTCGCCGACCCAGTCATTGATAGCGAGGCGGGACTCTTCCGGTGCACTAGCGAAGTCAAGAAGCCTCAGCCCAGCCCCGTAGTTTTGGGCCAGGACATCGAGGAATTCGGCGAGAAAGGGATAGCCCTTCTGACCCCAGATGGCGTTGGCGATGTTCAGTTGAAAGCGAAAGTCCCCGCTGCTCGGAGAAGCTTCACCGCGGCGGGCGAGCTCGAGATCCAGGGCGTTGAATGCCGGATTCAGACGGTCGTCAGGGAGGGTGAAGCTGAAGGTGTCTGCCATCTGCTGTTTGGTCTCCCCTTCGGCACCAGCATAGGTCATCGCCAGGGCCAGGGAGATGCTGTACGGAGAGTAGAGAAGGTTCCCCGGGTTCGCTCGCACAGCCTGGTAGAGATCGAAGGCAAACGCACTGTTTCCAGCGACCAGCTCCGCCAGATCGGCTTCTGACACAGCAGGCGAAGTCACCCGCAGCATCTCTGACTGCGCGACATCCGCCTGCTCCGGCAGTTCCGTTTCTACCGCAGTGGGTAAAGCCACGGGCTGCGTTGCCGGCTGGGTGACCTCCGCCTGCTCCGCCGGTTCAGTTTCCACCGCAGTTGGTAAAGCCGCCAGCGGCGTCGCCGGCTGCGCGACCTCCGTCTGCTCCGGCAGCTCAGTTGCCGCCACAGTGGGTGAAGCCACCGGCTGCGTTGCCGACTGCGTGACCTCCGCCTTCTCCGCCAGTTCTGTTCCTACCGCAGTAGGCGAAGCCACGGGCTGCGTTCCCGGCTGCGCCACTTCCGCCTCACCGCCGCAGCCCGCCAGGGCCAGCAACGCAATCGCCGCTAGGAAACCCAGCAATACCGTTCTCATGGTCTGCCCCCTTCCCACATTTCTTCCGCGTTTGGTCGGGCTGGCAGGCGAAGCCTACCATTCGAGCCCCAGCGCCCGCAGTTGGCGCTCCAGGTCGGCGACGCCCTGGAAGTGGAAGGCATGCATGCCGGCGGCCCGCGCCCCCTCAATGTTGTGGACGAGGTCGTCGGTGAACACGCAGGCAGAGACGGGCACCCCCAGCCTTTCGGCGGCCAGGTGGTAGATGCGCACGTCGGGCTTGGCCAGGCCCACCCGCGCCGAGTTGATGACCACATCGAACAGGTCGATGATGCCGTGATGGTTCGCCAGGACGTCCTCCAGGTTCTTGGTGGCGTTGCTGATCATGCCCACCTTGTAGCGCGACCGGAGCCCTCGAGCCAGAGAGACGACCCCTTCGTCGACGCCCTTCCAGATGTGGTGCCAGTCCTGACGAATTCCGGGGATCGGCTGCCCGGCCAGCTCGTACAGCTTGTCCAGTGCCCCCTTCAGCCACTCGCGCTCCGAGCTACGACCGACCTCCACCTCGTACCACTCGGGGATCTCGAACAGCGCGTGCCAGAACCCGCCCCGAGGCAGCCCGTACTTGTCCTCCAGGCGAGCCATCTCCTGGCGGTCGAGGCGGCCAATGACGCCGCCGTAGTCGAAGAAGACCGCTTGAATCGGCATCGGCGGCTAGTAACCCTTGTAGCGATTGGCTATCGGCAGGCGACGGTCGCGGCCGAAGGCGCGCGGGCTGATCTTCACGCCGGGAGGAGCCTGACGACGCTTGTACTCACTTCCGTCCACCATGGCCATCACCCGCTTCACCAACTCCTCATCGAAGCCCATGGCCGCTATCTCATCGACGCTCTTGTCATCCTCCACGTAGGCCTCGAGGATGGAGTCGAGCGTCTCGTACGGCGGCAGAGTGTCCGCGTCCCGCTGGTTGGGGCGCAGCTCCGCCGAGGGCTCCTTCTCGATGACGCTTTGGGGAATGACCGGCTTTGGCCCCAAGCCGTTGCGATAGCGGGCCAGGCGATAGACCAGAGTCTTAGGCACATCCTTGATGACGGCGAAGCCGCCGGCCATGTCGCCGTAGAGAGTGGCATAGCCGGTAGCCATCTCGCTCTTGTTGCCAGTGGCCAGCACCAGCCAGCCGAACTTGTTCGACAGGGCCATGCTGATAAGGCCACGGATGCGCGACTGGATGTTCTCCTCGGTCACCCCGAACTCGCTGCCGGCGAAAGGGTCGCTGAGGAGGTCGAGGAAAGCGGTGAAGGGCCCCTCGATGGGGATGGTCATCAGTTGAATGCCCAGGCTGTCGGCCAGCTCGCGGGCGTCCCTGATGCTCCCCTCGGAGGAGAAGCGTGAGGGCATGGCCACGCCCACCACGTTTTCCCCGCCGAGAGCGTCCACCGCGATTGCCGCCACCAGGCTGGAATCGACGCCCCCCGATAGGCCAATGACCGCCTTCCGAAAGCCGTTCTTCAGCAGGTAATCGCGGGTGCCCAGCACCAGCGCGCTATACACCTCAGCGTCGTCGCCCAGGGAGGGAGCCTGACGATGCTCCACGGGCGGCTTCTTGTTCGCCAACGGCTCATCGGACACATGCACCGTGGCCACAGAAGCGCCGGCGGCAGAGGCCAGCCTTTGCCTGCGCCGTCGCGGCTCGTGGAGGCGAGCCTGAAACGTCTCCTCCACATCCAGATCACAGATCAACAGCTCCTCCTCGAAGGCGGCTGCCTGAGCCACAACCTCACCCCCAGGGCTCACCACCGTGCTGGCGCCATCGAAAACGAGCTCGTCCTGCCCGCCCACCTGATTGGTGTAGCTGATGAAGACGGCGTAGTCGCTGGCACGAGTGGCCAGCATGTGCTCGCGGAAGTGCCGCTTGCCCAGGTGGTAGGGCGAGCCGTTGATGTTGATGATCACCTGCGCGCCAGCGTGCGCCTGCGCTCGCGTGGGGTCGTCTGGGTACCAGATGTCCTCGCAGATGCTCACCCCCACGCCGATGCCAGCCATCACGTACACCGGGCACCTCGTCCCCGCCTGAAAGTAGCGGTTCTCGTCGAAGACGCCGTAGTTGGGGAGGAACTGCTTGTGGTAGACGTCCACCAGCCGCCCATCGTGGATGATGGCGGCGGCATTGTGGATGTCACGCTCGCGGTCGACGAAACCCACCACGGCGGTGATGCCCCGGCAGCCCTTCACCACCCGCTCCAGGACGGCCAGGTTGTCGCGGATGAACTGGGGGCGCAGCAGCAGGTCTTCGGGCGGGTAGCCAGTGATGGTCATCTCGGGAAAGCTGAGCACGTCGACGCCCAGCTCACGCGCCCGGCCCACGTAGTCTAGGACCTTGGCAGCGTTGCCTTCCAGGTCGCCGACGGTGGTGTTTATCTGGGCCAGCCCAAGACGCAACGTACGCACATCACCCCCCTGAAGCGATTATCGTCTTTCGCCGAAAGCAGGGTCAAGCCGATTTCACTGCGCCAATGATTCATCACCAACGTTCTGGACGAGTGCAAATGATTTACAACCTCAGCGGACAGGATTATAATGACACGAGAGCCATAACCCGATCTATGTCAAGCAGAGGGGATTCTGCTTAGGAGCTCTTAGCGGCTCCTTGTTTTTACCCTGAGTCCAGGGGAGGGAGCTAGAGCAATGACTGAAGAACAACTGGCCCGAGGACTCAAGGGAGTCGTTATCGATAAGACGGAGTCCAGCAAAATAGATGGCAAGCTCGGCAAGCTCATCTATCACGGCTACGACATCCACGACCTAGCCGAGAAGTCTACCTTCGAGGAGGTATGCTACCTGCTGTGGCACGGCAAGCTGCCCACCCAGAAGGAGCTGGACGACCTGTCACGCAGCCTGGCCGAGAACCGAGCACTGCCACCGCAGATCCTCCAGATCATCGACCTGGTCAAGGCCACCCACCCGATGGACGCTCTCAGAACCGGGGTTTCCGCTCTGGCCACGTTCGACCCGGACACCGAGGACAACTCCCCGGCAGCCAACCTGCGCAAGGCGATCCGCCTCACCGCTCAGACGGCCACTATCGTTGCCGCTCACGAGCGCATCCGCAAGGGCCAGAAGGCGGTGGCCCCCGACCCCAGTCTGAACCACGCCGCCAACTTCCTCTACATGCTCAAGGGGGAGAAGCCCGACGCGGAGAGCGCTCGGGCCATAGACTTGGACCTGCTCTTGCATGCCGACCATAGCTCCAACGCCTCGGCCTTCGCCGCCCGCGTGACCACTGGTACCAACGCCGACATGCACGCCGCTATCGTTTCGGCTATCGCCACCCTGAAGGGACCCGCCCACGGCGGGGCAGCGCAGGCAGTCATGACGATGACCGCCGAGATTGGCGAGCCGGAGCGAGCCGAGCAGTGGGTTAAGGACGCAATCGCTGCAAAAAAGCGAGTCATGGGCTTTGGCCACCGCGTGTACAAAACCGAAGACCCCCGCGCCCGTCACCTGCGCGACCGCGTCCGCCACATGGGCGAGAAGTACGGCCAGGTCAAGTGGTTCCAGATCCTGAGTCGCGTGGAGGAGGCTATGGCCCCTTACCGAGAGCGAGGGATCTACGTCAATGTGGACTTCTACGCCGGCGCTGCCTACAGCCTGCTAGGCATCCCTGAAGACTTATTCATCCCCATGTTTGCTTTGGGCCGAATGCCCGGCTGGATCACCCAGATCCTGGAGCAGTGGGCCGACAACATCCTCCTGCGTCCTCTGCTGAAGTACGTGGGGCCTGTGGACCTGCCCTACATTCCCATCAGCGAGAGGAAGTAGGACACAAAAGCGGCGGCCAAGACAGCGGCAGATCCCCAGAAGCAGAGCGAGGTCGAGGGGTTAGCCCTGTATCTCCTCGATGCGAAAGTGACGGCGACCGACCGGCACCGAGACCTCCACCTCATCGCCGACAGTGCGATTTATTAGTGCCTTGCCCACCGGCGAAGCGATGGATATCTTGCCTTCGCTTGGACTGACCTCGCTGGGGCTGACCAGCGTGTAGCGCACCGCTGACCCCGATGCGAGGTCACGCAGAATAACGGTGCTGCCCAGATGGGTTCTAGCCCCCGGAGCCGTCTCGCCGCCGACCATTTCTGCGTGCTTTAGAATAGTTTCTAGCTGGCGTATGCGTCCCTCCACATGCGCCTGGTGCTCGCGCGCAGCGTCCAACGGAGCGTTCTCGCGGAAATCCTTGTCTGCCATCGCCCGTCGCAGATCCTCGGCGATGTGGGGCCGCTGAGCCTTCAGAGACTTCAGCTCAGCGCTGAGGGAGGTATGCCCCTCAGCCGTCAGTTGCGATGGTGTGCCCGGCGTGGTCGCAGCACCCTCAGTACTCTGGGGACTCTTGCGCAGGCGTAGGTGAGTGGCCAGGTTGGTGGCGGTGAGGCGCTCTTTCTTGGCGAACGCCAGAAAGGAACGAAGGGCCTCAGCCCGACGGACGACATCGGCTGTGGCCGCGCCCAGGGATTCGGCATAGAGGGCTACATCATGGCCTCGCAGTTCCTCCATAGGGCGATCCGCCCCGTACCAGCGGGCGAAGCGATAAACCTCACCCTGAGTCTCCTGGCGCACTTCGGGAGCCAGGCCAGACAGGAAAAGGGCAGCAGCCTGAGACAGACTCACAACCTCCCGGCTGCTGCCGGCACTGGCGCCTTCCGCTTTGTCAGCCATCCTATCGCCCATTCTAGGAACGTCAGATACGAGTGTCAATCACCCTGTACTCGTCCAGCACATTGTCCCGCCGGGTATGTCGCTGACACTATGGTGCCTCAAAGTTGGGGGCGTGGTTAGGCATCCGAGGCAGCCGTCGCTCTCGCGACCTCGGTGTTCAGTCCATAAGGGAGGTAGGAATGGCGCCAACGGTAGTAGGTGGTTGATCTTATCTGAGTGCTTTCGTAGGCTAGGCTGCACATCCTCGTGGCATATTCGTCTATGGAAGCCTTGCATCTTCTGCATGCCCCTATCACCCAGGAGCATACCTGCTTCGTCAGCCTGATGCTCTCGGACCCTGCTGACGTCTTTCGCGCTTTCCTGGGTGAGCCCTATCCCGTGCTCCTCGATTCGGCTGCGGACGGCACCGGCGGTGGCTGGGGTGGAGGCTACTCCTTTCTGGCCGCCGACCCGTTCCTGATCCTCAAAAGCCGCGGGAGGGAGGCCTGGGTGGAGATAGGCAACCGCCGCCGCCCGATGGGTTCGGATCCCTTCTCGGCCCTGCGCCACCTGCTCACGGCCCACGCGATCCCTCCAGTTCCTGACCTGCCGCTTCTCCAGGGCGGGGCCATCGGCTATCTGGGCTACGACCTGGCTCAGCACCTGGAGCGACTGCCCAGCCGCAGCCGGGACGACCTGGCCCTACCTGAGATGTGCCTGGCCTTCTATGACTGGTCCCTCGTTCACCAGCGCAGCAGCGGCCGTGCCTGGATTGTGGCCACCGGCCTTCCTGATCGCGACCAGCAGGCGGCTGCCCAGCGCCTGGAGTGGGTGATGGCCCACCTCCATGGTCTGGAGACTGGCGAAGAGCCTACAGTCGCCCCCCGAGCATCGGCGGCTGATACCCTCCGGTCCAACTTTGACCGAGAGCAGTATCTGGCAGCGGTCGGCAGGGCCAAGGCGTATCTGACGGCTGGCGACATCTACCAGGTGAACCTCTCGCAGCGATTCCAGGGGCCGCTGCGGGAGGAGCCTTGGCAGCTCTACCGGCGCCTGAGGCGGGTAAACCCCGCTCCCTTTGCGGCCTACCTCGGCTTTCCGGAGCTGACCGTCGTGAGCGCCTCGCCGGAGGAGTTCCTTTGGGTTGGGGGGCGCCAGGTGAGAAGCCGCCCGATAAAGGGCACCCGCCCCCGAGGGCTAACCCCGGAACGAGACCGGGAGCTGGCTCTTTCCCTGATGGAGAGCGTCAAGGACAGGGCGGAGAATCTCATGATCGTCGACCTCGTGCGTAGCGATCTGGGGAGAGTCTGCCGAATCGGTTCGGTG
>JALHUG010000271.1 GCA_022866185.1 Dehalococcoidia bacterium | reverse complement strand
GCAAGAGACTCCACGGCCATTTATATCACCTCCGATGGCATTGTACCACAGCGGAGAATTCAGAGCAAGAGCCTGTCTGTCCCGCTACTCGACGGTCACGCTCTTTGCCAGATTCCGAGGCTGGTCCACGTCGCAGCCCCTGCGCACGGCCAGGTGATAGGCAAGGAGCTGCAGCGGCACCACATTGACCACCGGCGAGAGCAACGGCGTCACCGCAGGGACAGAGAGGCAATAGTCGGCCTTGGCCGCGATTGCAGCATCCCCCTCTGTTGCCAAGGCAATGACGATCCCCCCCCGCGCCTTGACCTGCTCGATCTGGCTAATCATCTTTTCATACACGTGGTCGCGCACCGCAATGGCGACAACGGGCATCGCCTCGTCGATCAGGGCGATGGGGCCGTGCTTCATCTCCCCGGCCGGGTACCCCTCGGCGTGGATGTAGGAGATCTCCTTCAGTTTGAGCGCCCCCTCCAGGGCGACGGGGTAGTTGATGCCCCGCCCCAGGTAGAGGAAGTGCTCCCGATCGTGGAACTGGTTGGCCAGCATGTCGTACTCATCGCCGTGCTCCAGCACGCGCCCCACCAGGTCGGGGAGCAGCGCCAACTGCCCCACCTGCTCCCGTAGTTGCGCGCCGGCCAGGGTGCCGCGCAGCTCACCGAGGTAGCAGCCGAGCAAATAGAGGTCCACCAGGCTGGCGGTGAACGCCTTGGTCGAGGCCACACCGATCTCCGGACCGGCGTGCATGAGGATGACGCCGTCGGAGATGCGCATCGCCTGGCTGCCGATGACATTGACGATGGACCACAACCGCGCACCTTTACCTCGCGCCTCCTCCATGGCCGCCAGCGTATCCACTGTCTCACCGCTCTGGGTGATGGCCAGCACGGCCGTGTTCTTGCTGACGATGGGGTCGCGGTAGCGGAACTCGGAGCCGTAGTCCACCTCCACCGGCACCCGGGCCAATGCCTCGATGATGAACTTGCCCACGAGCCCGGCATATGCCGAGGTGCCGCACGCCACGATGATTACTTTTTCTATGGCTTGAGCCTCTTTCGGCTTCAGGGTCAGATGCTCCAGGCGCACCTGCCCGGCCTCGAAGTCGGCCCTCCCCCGGATGGTGTCGGTGACGGAGCGGGCCTGCTCGTAGATCTCCTTCTGCATAAAGTGGCGGTACGGCTCCTTGGCAGCTGCTACGGGGTCCCAGGGGATGGTGTGCACCTGCGCTGCCACCGGCTTTCCGGCCAGCGTGGTCACCTTGACCCCATCCCGCGTTACCACCGCCACCTGCCGATCCTCGATGAAGATCATGTCGCGGGTGTGCTCGAGGATGGCGGGGATGTCGGAGGCGATGAACATCTCACCTTTCCCTAACCCGATTGTAATGCCGCCGGCGTTTCCGATACGGGCGGCAATCAGGCAATCGGGCTCACGGCTGCACAGGAAGACGAAGGCATTGGCCCCCTGCACGTGGTTCAATGTCTGGCGCACCGCTTGCTCCAGATTGTCACCTGCCGCGAGATAGCGCTCGACCAGGTGCACCACCACCTCGGTGTCGGTCTCCGAGGTAAAGCGGCGCCCCTCGGCCTCCAGCTCCTGGCGCAGCGATTGGAAGTTTTCGATGATGCCGTTGTGGACCACGGCGACCTCGATTGTGGTGCCGACGTGGGGATGGGCATTGCGCTGGCTCGGCTCGCCGTGGGTGGCCCAGCGGGTATGGCCGATGCCGGCACGCCCGCTCACCGGCTCGGCAGCCACCAGTTCTTCCAG
>JALHUG010000032.1 GCA_022866185.1 Dehalococcoidia bacterium | reverse complement strand
GGGTGTCGTCGATGATGACGTCCACGCCGGTGAGGTGCTCCAGGGTGCGGATGTTGCGGCCCTCGCGGCCGATGATGCGCCCCTTCATGTCGTCGCTGGGCAAGGGCACCACCGAGACGGTGGCCTCGGAGATGACGTCGGAGGCCAGTCGCTGGATGGCTGTGGCCAGTATGTCGCGTGCCCGCTGATCGCCTTCCTCCTTGAGTTCGGCTTCCAGCTCACGCACGCGCCGGTTGGCTTCGTCGCGCACCTCCTGCTCGATCGCGGCCAGGAGGACCTCTCGTGCCTCCTGGGTGGTCAGGTTGGCCACGCGCTCGATCTCCTGGCGGCGTTCTCGCTCCATCTCCGTAAGCTGGGCTCTGATGTCGTCTAGGTTTTTCTCCTGATTGACCAAGGAGCGATCGCGGCGCTCCATGGACTCCAGCTTTCGGTCCAGGTTTTCCTCTTTGTGGGTCAGGCGTCGCTCTAAGCGCTGTACCTCAGTACGTCGTTCTCGTAGCTCCGTCTCTGCCTGGTTGCGCAGGCGAATGGCTTCTTCTTTGGCCTCCAGAAGCATCTCTTTTTGCCGTCGTTCGGCCTCAGCAACGATACGGCTAGCCTTCATCTCGGCGCCGGCGGCGCGGCGGTATTCCATTCGCTGTTGTATCCAAGCGCCGCCGAACGCTCCCCCAACCAGAGCAATGAGGCCGATGGGTATAATGAATAGTAGGGCCTCGGGCATCTTCACCTCACTTCCTGTTGACAGTTCGGGGCAGATTTCAAGTTCAATTAGGCTACCATTTTCATGATACGTCTGGCCGTATTAGGGTGTCAAGGAAAGAGTAGCTTAGGTCATATTTGAGCGAGGTAAGGATAGACGAACTCGATACATGGAATAGAAAATCCTGAAGGGGAGTGCGTCCTCTACCGGGGGTGCTCTGAGTCTTGCTGCCCTTCGCGCCAGAGCCTTTCGACGGTGGTGCGGACGGTGGGATAGGGGAAGCCGCGGCGGAGAAGGAAGTCGCCCAGGCGGCGACGGAAGAGGGGGTAGTCCTGGCACTGGAGGTGGCGGGCCTTCTTCTGGGCGGCGCGTAGGGCGGCATCTTCCTCTGCCACGTCAGCTATCGCCTGGCGGGCGACCTCGCGCTCGATCCCTTTGGCCGAGAGCTCTTGCCAAAGGAGACGGCGGCCGCGAGGGCTGTTCTGGTCGCGCGTCTCCACCCAGAAGCGGGCGAAGGCGGCGTCGCTGAGGAGGCCCTGCTCGCGCAGGCGGGCGATCGTCTCCTGGACGACCTCCTCTGGCAGGCCACGGCGGGCCAGCCGCTGGCGCATCTCCGCCTCGCTGCGGGGGCGATAGGCCAGCAAGCGCAGGGCGGCCTCCTGCGCCTGGTGTCTGACGTCGGCCTGGCGCAAGGAGTCCACCTGCTGGGGGCTTAGGGCGTCGCCTTCGTGGAGCCCTGCTTGGGCCACCAGCTCGAGGCTGAGGGAAAAGGCGTACTGACCATCGAGGTGGACGTTGGCTCGTCGGCGCCGCCGCTGCTTTTCGATGGCTGTGATCTGCATGGAGGTGTGAAGCGGTGGTGAAAGAGCGGGGCCAGGCCCCCGGCAAGGTGGCTCTCTCGTATCTAGCGACATCCACCAGTGTTGGCCTCGCCAACTATGGTGAAGCCTGATACGAGGCCCGTGCCGGATGTGGGACTGGCTCCGGTCAGTCTGCCTTATGTGCTATTACGGGTTGTCCTGGCGGATGCCGTTGCCCCAGGACATGCCCGCGCCGCCCGTTTCGTCGTTCTGTGCCCAGGTGCTGGGATCGGAGTCGAGCACAGTGTAGGTGCCCGGGGGGATGACGATGTTTGGCCTCACCACCCAGTTAGCGTTGGGCACTCCACCCTGTCCCGGCTCACCGGTCGCCTGCCAAGGGCCGTAGGTGGTGCCGTCGGAGGCCCGCAGGCCAATGGTCCCCGGCGTCGCGCCACTCGCGTCGTTCCAGTGATAGGTGAGGAGGTACGTAACCAACCACGACTCGTCGATGGAGAAAGTGGTCGGCTCGGTAGCCCCGTTGTAGGCCACGCCAAGGCTCGCGACCCTGAAGAACTCTTCCTCAGTGACCGATGGCGTCGCTGTGGGTGTGGCTTCGGGCGTCGCTGTGGGTGTGGCTTCGGGCATCGCTGTGGGTGTGGCTTCGGGCGTCGCTGTGGGTGTGGCTTCGGGCGTCGCTGTGGGTGTGGCTTCGGGCGTCGCTGTGGGTGTGGCTTCGGGCGTCGCTGTGGGCGTCGCCGTGGCCGTTATTGGCGCCGGTGTAATCCCCCCCGGAGGTTGGGCGCGTTCCGGAACAGGTCCCGTAGCCCCGTAAACGTACTTGTAAATAACCACTCCAGACCCACCCGGTCCCTGCCAACTGCCCACTATTACAAGCACGTCGCCGTTCTTGCCTTGCGGTATCTCTATGGACCCCGTCAGGGAGCCGGATACCGGGAAGTCGCCTGTCCAGCCGCTAGCCTTGACATCTCCTAAGAACGTATTAGACCATGTAAGATTTCCGCCAAGATTGTCCTCGGGCGGGTTTAGGGTCAGCCGCATCGTCCCCCAGCCGCCGCTGAACCTTCCGCCGCCAGTCTGTTGGGCCGTTGACTGGCATTCTGCGCTCAAGGTGAGCACACTGCCCACTTTCAGATAGGATGGCGGTGCTGTCCAGCTACAGGTTTCCGATACGGATCCTGAATAATAGGGCCCGCCTTCAGCACGACACCCCTCGTCCGTCCACGACATGCTTGAGGTAAAGGAGCCGTCGCCGATAGATACCTGGTTGTCGAAGTAGCAGGAGGAATCTTCCTTCTTGTAGGGAGGCTCGGGTATTATTGACTGCAGAACCCACTCCCCGGTGTCCTTGGCCTGAGCAGTTGTCGTCGGCGTGACTTTGGGCGTTGGCGTGGGGCTCGTCTTGGTCAATGGGAAATCGTTCGACCGCACTTCAATTCCGCCCATGTCAATCGTCAGCGATACGACCGCCTTCCCGCTCGCCCGAGCGTTTTCTATGTTGAGAGCCACCTTGTCGCCATAGGTCAGGGTAATGTCTCCATTCTTGACCTCCAGCTTATAGTTATCCCAATCCTGGGGTGAGCCATTCAGATAGAACGGATTGAATGCATCGGTGGCGGTGCTGAAGTTCATTTCGGTCTTATAGGCACCGTCGGGTTCGTGGGTAAACGAGCCACGGAGAGTATGGTTGTCGGTATCCACCTCCGTGATCTCCACCTTCACCCGGGGAATGAACCAGTCCAGCAGCTTCGCATTGCCGGCAACGGCGACCGGAATCAGCACTTGGGCTTGGGACTCGACACACCGGCTCGTAATCCAGGGCTCGGCGTCGCCCCAACCGATTTTTGAAAGCCAGCTACGATGAGCCAGGCATACATCCTTGCTGCCGATTGTCTTGGTGTAGTTGCCGGTCTTGAGGTCGTACTGCGTCTTCTTCAGGCTGGGCGAGGGATAATCAGGCATACCATTGGCACTGTGCACGGCGTCGCCGGTCGCCGGGTCAATGCCCGAAACCGTGTCCGCCGAGAAAAAGCTGGTGTTCGTAAAGAGGGCTACGCGCTCAAACAGGTCCAGCGCATCATTACTCCGGTTAATGTAGTCTTGCATTTCGGGTTCAACGCTCGCGCGTCCCACATTCCTGATCATATCCTCCTGGACGTACTTTTCGTAGGCATCGGCTTTCAAGAAGCCCTTATTCGGATCGGGGTTGCTCAGTGTGATGCTGACAGCCGGGTGCGAGTCGTTGCGCACATGGGCCGGCACCGTCATATCGGCTGACAGGTGCATGGTCTCTCCCAAGGCGCGCCAGGCCTGCGCAAAGTATTTTGATTTTCCGACTGCGTCCGTGCTCTCAAAAGCCTGGCGCATATACTCGACGCCTTTCTTCCAAGAGTATTCGTTCTCGCCCCAGCCTCTATTCTCCGAACCATTGATCGCCCAGTCGCGGGCATCCACTTCTGGATTCTGGCCGATCTCGTTGAGCATCGGTCCGGCCCATCCCCCGACCGATGCCACCACCTTGAAATACTCGCCCAGTTCATCAAGGTGATCGGTCAGATAAGGGGGCCGGCCCATCTCCTTAGCCCGTGGGTCGTAGAAGTGGCGAAAGGAGGCATACAGTTCCGGCTCATCAGCGGAATAGCCTCCCTCTATCACCCACCACTGAAAGGTCTCAAATTTGTCCTCCAGGCCCAACAAGTTGCCGCGCACAAGTGTGCCTGGCTCGCCGATCCTGGGTCCCTTCACCTTCAGGACTTCCTTGTTAAAGTTGTATTTCGAGAGAACAGGATCGGACTTGGCCTGCTCGATAAACCGTTCCAACGCCAGTTCGTTAATCGTACGATGTGGACCGCCCTTCTCCCAACTGCCACCCGGCGGATAGTTCGAATACCCTAAACCCCGCTGTGGCGGTGCCGCTAGAACGAGTCCCAAGGCCAGGAGCAGCCAGATGGCCGTTCGCACCCATCTAGCTTTCATAAGCGACTACCTTCCCCTCACAGCGATGACAAGTACCACTGTTCGCCCCATGACTCGAAGGTCACGTAGAACGTTTCACCATTCTCGGTCACTTCATATTCGGCCATGCTATCGGTCACGCTTATCAACTTGCGGGTAGCCAACAGGTCCGCTACTCGCTTCAGGTCGGCTCCATGAGCCTCGAAGATGGGCTGGTAACTTGAACGCACTGCGGGGTGGGTCAGGCTGATGACGGCGTTGACGTCCCCCGCTCGAAAGGCTCCTTCGATCTGGCTCACACCCTTCTCCAGGGACTTCAAGGTCTGTTGGTCAACTTCCCACGACCCGTCACCTCCCCCGCCGCACGCGACCCCCACAGAGATGCCTATCAATACCAAGACCGCTGTGCCCACCAGCACAAACGGCAGCGCACGCCTTCCCTTAGGAACGTTGGGCGCCATTCTGCATCACCTCTTAGACAGGTTTGGGGCGACAGGCACCAGCCTGCCACCAACTTGACTCCCTTCTTTCTCTTGTCCGGTTCAGAGCGCGAACGACCTCAATCTACTCGGGCTCCGGCGGCTCCTCGGGGGCCGAGGCGACGGCGGGTAAGGCGGATTCGGCTTTGCGGCGGATCTCGGCCTCGATCTCCTGGGCCAGCTCGGGGGTGTTGCGCAGGAAGTCCTTGGCGTTCTCCCGTCCCTGGCCGAGGCGTTGGCTGCCGTAGTTGATGAAGGCCCCCTGCTTGCTGATGATCCCCTTCTCCACACCCAGGTCGATGATGTCGCCCTCGCGGCTGATGCCCATGCTCTTGCCGGCGAACATCATGTCGAACTCGGCAGTGCGGAAGGGGGGCGCTACCTTGTTCTTGACAACCTTGGCCCGCACGCGGCTGCCCACTATCTGGTTGCTCTGTTTGATGCTCTCCGCTCGCCGCAGGTCGATACGCACCGAGCTGTAGAACTTGAGGGCGCGGCCGCCTGGTGTTACCTCTGGGTTGCCGAAGAAGACGCCGATCTTCTCCCGAAGCTGGTTGATGAAGATGACGGCGGTGCGAGAGCGGCTGATGGCGGCGGTCAGCTTGCGCAGGGCCTGCGACATGAGGCGGGCCTGGAGGCCGGGGAGGGATTCGCCCATGTCGCCCTCGATCTCTGCCCGTGGCACCAGGGCGGCCACACTATCGACGACAATGACGTCCACGGCGTTGCTGCGCACCAGGGCCTCGGTGATCTCCAGGGCCTGCTCGCCGGTGTCCGGCTGGGAGATGAGCAGGTCATCCACCTTGACCCCCAAGGCGGAAGCATAGGTGGGGTCGAGGGCATGCTCCACATCGATGTAGGCGGCCAGCCCACCCGTCTTCTGGGCCTCGGCGATGATATGCAGGGCCAGGGTGGACTTTCCGGTCATCTCCGGGCCGAAGATCTCGGTGACGCGGCCGCGCGGGATGCCACCCACCCCCAGGGCCATGTCCAGGGCGAGGGAGCCGGTGGGCACCACCTCCACTGCAAGACGGTGGGAGATCTGCCCCAGGCGCATGATAGCCCCCCG
>JALHUG010000270.1 GCA_022866185.1 Dehalococcoidia bacterium | reverse complement strand
GCTCGACCCCGACCAGACAGTGCTCGAAACCGTGGAAGCCGCCGCCTCCCGCGAGACCGCCTCCCAGGCGCGAAACCTGCTTGGTTGTTTCCTCTTCCGCGGCGATGACGTCTTCAAGAAGGTCGGCGTTCTATCAGGTGGGGAGCGCAGTTTACGACAACCTGCTCCGGTGGGTGAAGTATGGCATTGCACCAGCCAGCGCGCCGCCGATCGAGCTTGATATGACGCCGCCCGACCCCATCGCCCGCGATAGCTACGGCAACGCGCTGGGCGGCCTTCGCCTGTCGCAGCACGCTGTGCCCACCGCAACTAACACCGGACTGAATCTGCCTCCGTACCCGCAGTCGTTCTGCATCTTCTACGGCTCGCATATCCCCTTCAGTGAGGCCACGCTGGCTGCGCTCTATCCCAGCCACCTCAAGTACGTCGCGGCGGTCACCAAAGTGACCACCAAGAACCTGCTGGCTGGCTACATCCTGCCGTCGGACGCGTGGCAGAACATAGTGGATGCTTGGGCGGCCGACGTTCCCTAAGTTCAACCGGGGAGCCCAGCCCCTGGCTGGGCTCCCGCCCCCTCGTCGCGTTGTCGCCGACACGCCACGGCGCCCATGATGAGCATGGGCGCCGTGGCAGTCTTCGGCGCTGTTGCGCAGCCCTTCGCCCCTACTGATAGCTCTGCCAGCGCTTCTCCAGCTCGGGGTCCTGGAGTGTCTCCATCAGATAGTCGGCGAACTCGGCTCCCTTGGCCCCGCTGGGGCGGCCGGTGACCACCAGCTTCTTCTCGAAAGCGCCGCAGATCTCGAGGGCCATCTCCAGCCTCTTGCCGCGGTCGGCGAAGCCGATGTGGTTCAGCATCATCGCCGCCGCCCGGATAACGCTGCTGGGGTCGGCATAGTCGGCGCGGCCCTCTTCGACCATGCGCGGCGCACTGCCGTGGATGGCCTCGAACATGGCGTAGCGCTTGCCGATGTTGGCGCTGCCTGCTGTTCCCACGCCACCCTGGAGCTCCGCCGCCTCGTCCGTCAGGATGTCGCCGTAGAGGTTGGGCAGCACCATGACGCGGAACTGCGTCCGCCTCTTGGGATCCACCAGCTTGGCGGTCATGATGTCGATGTACCAGTCGTCCCACTCGACTTCCGGGTAGTCCTTGGCGACCTGCCGGGCCACATCGAGGAACTTGCCGTCGGAGGTCTTGATGACGTTGGCCTTGGTGACCACAGTCACCTTGTTGATGCCGTTCCTCTTGGCGTAGTCGAAGGCCAAGCGGATGATCCGCTCGGAGCCCTGGCTGGTGGTCACCGTGAAGTCGATGGCCAGGTCGTCCGTGACGTTGATCCCGCTGCTGCCCAGGACGTAGGCCCCCTCAGTGTTCTCCCGGAAGAACATCCAGTCGATCCCCTGCTGCGGAACCTTCACCGGCCTGACGTTGGCGAACAGGTCCAGAGCGCGCCGCATGGCGACGTTGGCGCTCTCGATGTTGGGCCAGGGGTCTCCCCTGCGCGGCGTTGTGGTGGGCCCCTTGAGGATCACGTGGCACTGCTTGAGCTGCGCCAGCACATCGTCGGGGATGGCCTTGTTGTGCTTGGCCCGATTCTCGATGGTCAGGCCCTCGATGATCTTGAAGACTACCTTGCCGCTCGCCAGCTCTGGCCTGAGCAGGAACTCGAGAACCCTCTGCGCTTGCTGACAGATGTAGGGGCCAATGCCGTCCCCCCAGCACACGCCGATGACGATGGGCTTGACCTTTTCGTAGTCAACCCACCCCTCATCCTCCTTCATCCGCTCTATCCGCTCCAACTGCTCTTGGAGCAGCCGTGCGAAGTGCTCCTCTGCCCTTTCAAGCACCTGCCTATCCATATCTCCCCCTACCCAACGCAGTAGCGGCCAACGCCAAGCTGTGGCGCCCACACTCCGACCGCCAGAGCTAGCCTAGCCGATACGGTAGCAGGAGGCAACCGCCGCCCGCTCGCCCTGAGCTGGTCGAAGGATGCGAGGGCTCATGGTTCGACATCCGCCGGAGGTGGACCCGCCTCAGGCGGGGGCTCACCATGATGGTTCGACGAGCTCACCATGAGCGGGTTAGGCACCGCTCGCCCTAAGCGTGTCCTGAGGGCAGCCGAAGGGCTTGTCGAAGGGCGAGCGGCTCCCCAAAAAGGGGGGCCGCACATGTCCTGAAGAACGCACGGGGGTGCCAGTAGGGGCCGCCATCGGGTATAATCGGCGGGAGATGCGCTTCGCGGTTATCGTCTTCCCTGGCACCTGGAGCGACGGCGACTGCTACTACGTCCTCGACGACATCCTGGGCCAGCCCACGGACTATGTGTGGCATCGCCAGGCCGACCTCTCCCCCTACGATTGCATCATCCTACCCGGCGGTTTCTCCTACGGCGATTACCTGCGGGCGGGGGCCATCGCCCGCTTCTCGCCGGTGATGGAGGCGGTGGTGCGCGAGGCGCGGGCGGGCAAGCTGGTGCTGGGCATCTGCAACGGCTTCCAGATCCTGTGCGAGGCGGGGTTGCTGCCCGGCGCTCTGATGCGCAACGAGAGCCTTCAGTACCGTTGCCAGTGGGTGAACCTGCGGGTGGAGAACAACGATACGCCCTTCACCGGCGCCTGTCGGCAGGGGCAGGTGCTGGCCATCCCCATCGGGCACGGCGAGGGACGCTACTACGCCGACGCCGAGACGCTGGCCCGCCTGGAGGCAGAGGGGCGAGTGGTCTTCCGCTACTGCGCCGCCGCCGGCCAGGCCACGGCGGAGGCTAACCCCAACGGCAGCGCTAATAACATCGCTGGTATCATCAACGAGAGGGGAAATGTGCTGGGGATGATGCCTCACCCCGAGCGGGCGAGCGAGGCCCTGCTGGGGAGCGAGGGCGGGCTGCCCATCTGGCGGTCGATCATCGAAGCCGCGGCGCCGACCGCGGCGTGAGAAGGGGGTACGACCATGATTGACGCAGCTCCCTACCCGGTGATTTTCGAGGCGGCATATCCGGAGCGCCTCTCCCGCTGGAAGACGCTTCTGCGCATCTTCCTGGCGATTCCGGTCCTGATCTTTTGGGCCGCCGTTTCAGGGGCAGGGGATGGCGTGATAATGGCCTCGTGGCTGGCCATTATCGTCAGAGGGCGCATACCCCGCTGGCTGTTCAACTTCTCGGTGGCCCTCTATCGCTGGCAATACCGGGCCCTGGGCTATGTGCTTCTGCTGACGGAGGCCTATCCGCCATTTGAGGGCGACTATCCCATCAACTTCGATGTCCTCTACCCCGATCGGCTGACCCGCTGGAAGGTGCTGATCTGGAAGGCGATCACCGCCATCCCCCACTTCATAGTTGTGGCCGTCCTCGGCATCATTGTGGTCTTCGTCACCATCGTGGCCTGGTTCTTCATCCTCATTGCCGGGCGCTATCCGCGGGGGATGTTCGACTACGTGGCGGGGGTGATCCGCTGGAGCGTGCGGGTCAACGCCTACTTCCTATCCCTGACCGACGAGTACCCGCCCTTCAACCTGTCGGCGACGGCAGGGCCGGCCGGCGGCGACGCCTATCTTGTCTCCTCCATCATCGGCTTCCTGCTGACCGGGGGCATCATCGCTGGCAGCGTGGCCGGCATCCTGCTGAGGGGCGAGGAGGTGGAGGTAAGGGTGGACTACGCTGGGCTGAAGGCGGGCAGGCCGGCGGACAGCGTGGGCATCGCTGATGTCTGGCTGAATCTGCTCTCGGCGACCGACCCGCTGACCGAGGATGAGACGCTTCTGGAGGCCGATGTCGACAATCGCTTGGTCATGTTCGAGTTTTCGATAGTGAACGATAGCTCGACGGACGTCAAGATATGGGAGTCGGACTTCAGGCTCAGGGACAAGGATGGGGACAAGCACAAGCCCGAGTTGGTGGTGGTGGCGGGCCATCCGGCGCCGCAGAAACTAAAGAAGGACAGGACAGCGGCGGTGACGGTGGTCTTCGAGCTGCCGTCGGGGGTGGACCCCGCTCGCCTGGACTTCTCACCCGGCTTCGCGGGCTTCCAGAATACGGCAAAGTACGTGTTCGAGTGACAGGCGTTGACAACGCCTGCCCTCCTGTGTAAGTTTGCGGCGACAAGCCGTTTTTCAAGGAGGGAACGCTATGGTTACTGGATCTGTATATCCTGTACGGTTCGACGTGGACTACCCCGAGCGCCTCTCGCGCTGGAAGATCTTTCTCAAGTGGCTGCTGATCTTCCCGCATTTCATTATCCTCAACATCATCTGGGGGGCCGCAATGATTCCCGCTGCGGCGTTCTTCACTATCCTTTTCAGGAAGAAGTACCCCCGGTGGTGGTTCGACTTCATGGTGAACTTCCTTCGCTATACGTACCGGATCAACGTCTACCTGTTTCTCATGCGGGACGACTACCCTGCCCTGGACGAGGATCAGGCGGTGCATCTCGATGTGGACTATCCGGACGATCTGAACCGCTGGCTGCCGCTCATCAAATGGCTGCTGGCGCTACCCCACGGCATCGTCTTGGCGCTGCTGGGCACGGTGAACTACGTAGTGCTGATAATCGCCTGGTTCGCGATCCTTTTCACGGCCAGGTATCCGCGCCCTCTGTTCGATTTCAGCGTTGGGGTGCATCGCTGGTCGCTCCGGGTGTCGGCTTACGCGTTCTATCTCCTCACCGACAAGTACCCGCCCTTCTCTCTAAAGTAGGCTGGTCAACCTAGAGTAGACCGTCCGCTTTGTTCTAGGATGACTGTGGCCCCAGGGCGGGGCCATAGCCATGTCTGTAGAACGAGGCCGCTCATGGTGAGCTTGTCGAACCATGAGCCCCGCTCACCCTTCGACAGGCTCAGGACGAGCGGACAGAGGCGGTCTGGCCCTCCACCTCTTGTAGAGTCAAGCAGCGCTTTCGTTGCCCCAGCGATCCCCGTCCGCTATGCTTAGGTTGATCTCATGTCTGTATCGCAGCACTTCCTCGACCAGATCGCTCTCAGCCGCCAGGAGTACGAGCTCATCGTCGCCCGCCTGGGCCGCGAGCCGAACGAGCTCGAGCTGGGCATGTTCGGCGCCCTGTGGAGCGAGCACTGCGGCTACAAGAACTCGCGGCCCCTCCTGCGCCTCCTGCCGTCGCAGGGCGCCTACGTTCTCACCCAGCAGGGGGAGGAGAATGCCGGCGCCGTCGATATCGGCCAGGGGTTGTGTGTGGTGATGAAGATCGAGTCGCACAACCACCCCTCGGCGATCGAGCCCTACCAGGGGGCGGCGACCGGCATCGGCGGCATCGTGCGGGACATCTTCGCCATGGGCGCGCGGCCCATCGCGCTGCTGGACTCCCTACGCTTCGGCCCGCTCAGCGAGCAGCGCAACCGTTATCTGTTCACTGGCGTGGTGGCGGGCATCGCGGGCTACGGCAACTGCATGGGCATCCCCACGGTGGGGGGCGAGATATACTTCGAGGAAGCCTACTCTCAGAACCCGCTGGTCAATGTGATGTGCGTGGGCGTAGCGCCCAAGGAGCGGCTGGTGAGCGCTCGGGCCGCGGGGGCGGGCAATCCGCTGATGCTGGTGGGGTCGGGCACCGGCCGCGATGGCCTGCACGGCGCCTCCGGCCTGGCCTCGCGCACTGACCCCCACGCCCGCTACGACGAGCTGCGGCCGGCGGTGCAGATAGGCGACCCCTTCCTGGAGAAGCTGCTGATGGAGGCCTGCCTGGACCTGGCCCACAACCACGCGGAGTGGATCGTTGGCATCCAAGACCTGGGGGCGGCTGGGCTCACCTCCTCCTCCCTGGAGTCGGCGGCCAGAGGGGGCAGCGGCCTGGAGATCGACGTGGCCAAGGTGCCGCGGCGAGAGGAGGGGATGACCCCCTACGAGGTCATGATCGCCGAGTCGCAGGAGCGCATGCTGATCATCGTCAAGAAGGGGCACGAGGACGACGTTAAGGCGCTGTTCGACCGGTGGGAGCTGCGCTCGACCATCATCGGCGTGGTGACGGACGACGGCCTGGCGCGCATCCGCGACGGCGAGCGGGAGGTGGCCTGCCTGCCGGTGGGGATACTGACCGAGGCGCCCCAGTACAGACGCGAGGGGGTGCCGCCCGCCGGGCTCGCCGAGCTGCAAACGTTCGCTCTGGATTCGCTGCCCGACGTGGCCGACCCGGGGGCCGCCCTTCTGCGTCTGCTCTCGCTGCCCACTATCGCCACCAAGCGATGGGTCTACCGTCAGTACGACCACCACGTGATGACCAATACGGTGGCCGGCCCCGGCGGCGACGCCGCCGTGATGCGCATCCGCGGCACAGAGAAGGGCATCGCCCTCTGCACCGACGGCAACGGCCGCTACTGCTACCTCGACCCCCACGCCGGCGGGGCCATCGCTGTGGCCGAGGCCGCCCGCAATGTGGTCTGCGTGGGCGCCCAGCCCATCGCCATCACCGATTGCCTGAACTTCGGCGATCCCAACCGCCCCGATGTGTACTACCAGATGGAGCAGGTCATCGGCGGCATGGCCGTGGCCTGCCACAAGCTGGGCATCCCGGTGATATCGGGCAACGTCAGCCTGTACAATGAGACGGCCGGTCAGCCGGTCTATCCCTCGCCGGTCATCGGCATGCTGGGGCTGCTGGCGGACGTGTCGCGCCGCTGCCCGATGGCCTTCGCTCAGGAGGGGCAGGAGGTCTTCCTGCTGGGCGCCGAGCTGGCGGGCGATGCCTCGGCGCTGGCCGGGAGCGAGTACCTGAAGGAGGCCCACAGTCTCGTGGCCGGGCGGCCATCCATCGACCTCGATCGGGAGGTGGGCTTGCAGCGGGTGGCTCTGGCGGCCATCGCTGAGGGCTTGGCGACGGCCTGCCACGACTGCGCGGAGGGAGGCCTGGCGGTGGCCCTGGCGGAGATGTGCATCGCTGGCGGTCTGGGGCTGGACGCTTCGGGCCTGAACCTCGCAGGCCGCCTGGACGCGGCCCTGTTCGGCGAGGGCCAGTCGCGCATCGTGATGGCGGTCGCGCCGGAGGCGGGGAAGCGCCTGGCGGAGGTGGCGGCCGCCCACGACGTGCCCATCGCCTACATCGGGCGGGTGGCGGGCGAGCGCCTGCTGCTCGGGCGATACATCGACCTGCCGCTGGCCGAGCTGGCGTCCGCCTACGAGGGAGGCGTGGAGAGGGAGCTGGGGGCGTGAGGCGAGTTGCGTTCACACACAACCCCAGCCTCAAGGCGATCAAGAAAATAAGAACACCCCTGAGGGTTGAAACCCTCAGCTTTGGGGAAGCTGCGGGATTTATCCCGCAGAGGTGAATTTAAATAGTTGAACGCCATAAGGCTGGGGCCTGGGGACACGAATCCGAGGCCCCCCTCGACAGGTCGGGGGGGTCGAGAATCAAGCCCTCCAAAGTGGTCAGCTTGACATCAGCAGTGGGCATAGTACACTTGACTAGAGCACGCATGTTCGCATGTGGAGAGTGTGGATAACAACTCATAACTTTTGTGGGAAAGTCTCTTGTGTCGCCGCCAACGGGTCGTGGCATGATGCTGGCGGTGAGCGGCGGCAATCTTGATCGGGGGTGCTCAGTGAAGGTGGTATTTCTGGAGGAGGTGGAGGGCTCCGGCCGCACCGGCGAGGTGAGGAACGTGGCCGATGGCTACGCTCGCAACTACCTGCTGCCGCGCAAGCTGGCCGTTCCCGCCACCGACCACAACATCCGTATAGCTCAGGCCAGAGTTCAGGCGGGAGCCAAGCACCAGGCCGGGCTGGACGCCGAGGCTGCGGTGCTGGCGGAGAAGCTCCCTGGCCTGACGATCACCATCGAGGTGCGAGCCGGGGAGCAGGGCCGTCTGTACGGCTCGGTGACCACTCGCGACATCGCTGAGGCTCTGGAGAAGCCGCTGGGGCTGCTCCTGGAGCATCGGCAGGTGGAGCTGGAGGAGCCCATTCGCCGGGTGGGGCTGTTCGAGGTGCCCCTCAGGCTTTCGCGCAATGTGCGTGCCAGCGTGCAGGTGGCAGTGCTGGGGGAGGGGCAGACGTTGGAGGAGCTGCTGGCGCCTCCACCCACGGAGGAGGAGCAGGCGTCGGAGAGGGTGGAGGTGGAGGTGGAGCAGGAGCAAGAGGAGCAGCCTTCGGAGAGGGTGGAGGTGGAGCAGGAGCAGGAGCAAGAGGAGCAGCCTTCGGAGAAGGTGGAGGTGGAACAGGAGGAGCAGCCTTCGCAAAAGGCGGAGGTGGAGGAGCCGAAGAAAGCGCCCAGGAGTCGTCGCAAGGATAAAGGAGCCCAACCATGACCATGTCCGTCGAGGAAACGGAAGCCCTGCTCAGGCAAGCAGAGCAAGAGTTGGACGGCGCCAAGACCGCCGACCAGATCCGGCAGATCTGGCGAAAGTACTATCTCCAGGTAGGGCACCGGAGCCTGGGAAGGCTGCTCCTCGGCCGTTCAGCCGAGGAGATCGTTGCCCGCAGAAAGTCTCAGCAGGAGGAGTAGGCCGAGGCCATGGCTACCTTGGTAGCCGAGAAGCTGCCCCCGCATGACCTCGAGGCTGAGGAGGCGGTCATTGCCTCCCTCTTGGTGGACGGCGAGGCCATCTTCAAGGTGGCGCCCGTACTGCAACCGGGGGACTTTTTCCGCGAGAAGAACGCCTGGGCCTACGACGCCTGCCTGGCCCTCTGGGAGCGCAGCGAGGCCATAAATCAGATCACCCTGGCCCACGAGCTGGCCCGCCGGGGGCGGCTGGACGAGATGGGCGGCGTGGCCTACCTGAGCCAACTGGTGGCAGACCTGCCCACCCCTCTGGGCGTCGAGTACTACGCCCAGCTCGTCCAGACGGATGCCGTCTATCGCCGCCTGGTCGATGCTGGCCAGAGGATACAGCAGATGGCCTACCAGGGCGGCCCCGACCTGCCCGCGGTCCTGTCGCGGGCCGAGGGCCTGCTGTCGGCTGTGCGAGGGGAAAAGCTCGCCAGCGATTTCGTTCACATCAGGGAGCTGCTGGAGCGCCACGTGGAGGGGCCGGCGATGGAGGAGGGGGCCGCTGGCACCGACACTCACATCCGCACCGGCTTCATGGACCTGGACACCATCCTGGGTGGCCTCAAGCGGTCCGACCTGGTGATCCTGGCCGCGCGCCCTAGCCTGGGGAAGACCTCCCTGGCCCTGAACATCGCTCGCAATGCCGCCGTGGGCCAGCAGGCCACGGTGGCCGTCTTCAGCCTGGAGACGGCTGGCGAGCAGGTGGCTCAGCGGCTGCTGGCCACGGAGTCCAACGTCGACTCCACCCGCCTGCGCCTGGGCACCCATAACGAGGCCGAGGAGCGGCGGATCATGCAGGCCATTGGCGTGCTGGCCAACACCAACATCTACGTGAACGACAG
>JALHUG010000269.1 GCA_022866185.1 Dehalococcoidia bacterium | reverse complement strand
GGTGGTATGCTAGAAGGCGATGGCTCAGGTAGGGAGTAAGCGGGCTGAAGCAATTCGCGCTCTTGTCCTCGGGCTCATCGCCCTGCCCACGCTCATCGCCATAGCGGCGCCCACGCCCGCCACCTATACCATCCAAGTAATCGAGACCTGGGTGACCGCTCCCAATGGCAACCATCTCTACACCCGCATCGTCCAGCCGGTGCCCGCCCTTTACCCGGGCCAGCGCTTCCCTGGCCTCATCGCCATCCCTGGCGGAACCGGCGCCGGCGCTCCCCTGGCCGATAACCCCCGCTATCGCGACCTTGCCGACGATGGCTTCATCGTCGTTGCCTTCAACCCCGAGGGCCGAGGCAGCGGCGCCCCCGGCAACCTCAAGAGCGAGGGCACGGAGGACTGCAACGGCTTCCTGCACCAGGACGATCTGAAGGCCGTCATCGAGTACGCGGCGGCGCAGCCCAACGTGAACGCCGCCAATATCGGCGTCGAGACCTCCTCCTTCGGCATCGCCATCGGCGCGGGTGCTCTGGGCCGCTACCCCAGCCTGCCCGCCGCCTACCTCGTCGACCAAGAAGGCCCCCACGACAACCGCGTCATCACCTTCTACGACGTCGGCCGCGAGACCGCTGTCTGCGGACACCTGAGCACTGTCACCGACCCCTCGTCGGAGAACGCGGCCTTCTGGGCGGAGCGGGAGGCCGTAAGGTATATCGGCGCCTACCCCGGCCGCTACCTGCGCATGCAGGCAGCGATCGACCACGCCCAGGGGCCCGGCTACTTCCGACACGCCATCGAGATGATCAACGCTGCCACCAAGCCCGAATACGGCGGCAGTGGTTCCGCCTCCTGGACCCGCATGAACGGCAGCGACCTCGGAAACGCGGTCAACGCCGTGTACGCCTTGGGAGACCCCGGCCAGTATCCGACCTGGGTCCCAGGGCGCCTGTCCGATCACCCCGGCCTGAACCTCACCTATGACCGGGAAATGGCGGCCTTCATCGGTGTGCCTGTTGGCGGCACAGCACAGCCGCCGGATGGCTCTGATTCGTCATCCCGCAACCACATCGCCCAGGCCGCCCTCGCCGCTGCCGTCCTGCTCGCTCTCAGCGCGGGCGCGTGGTATGCTAGGCGACGCTTCAGCTAGAGGCTGATCCGCCCTCGGCGGTGGCGGAGGTTCAGGTAAGCGCTATCCGAAGCTAGCGAGACTCCGACATGAGCGGCGAGAGCAAGAGCAAGCGACGCCTCAGGAAGCCGGCCGCCCCGAAGCCGCGGGAGGACGCATCCCCAGAGGGTGCTGCCGATCGCGCAAAGGGCAGCGGCGATCTGCGAGACAAGATCGCAATCCTTATCGCTGCTGCCATCATAATCCCCATGGTCGTATTCACCTTCCTCACCTTCCGCCGCTCGGACGAACCAGATCGGCCGGCGCCGGCTCCAACAACGTCTGGCTCCGCCGCTGGCCCCAGAGCCGCCATAGTGGACCATCTAGCCCTCACCCAGCCTAATCCCGCCTTCGCCCAAACAGCGACCGAGCTGCTAGAACAGGCCGGATATGCTGTGGACTACTACCCGGGGGAACAAGTGACGGTGGAGTTCTACCGAGATCTTCCCGCCTGGGGTCATGAGCTGATCATCCTCAGAGTCCACTCGGCGCTGGGTAGAGTTGGCGACCGGCCGGCAGACTGGGTCACCCTCTTCACATCCGAATCGTATGATAAGACATCGTACCGGAAGGACCAGACGAAACAGCGCCTAAGCAAGGTCTCGTACTACGAAGGCGGTCCGGAGTACTTTGGCGTAATGCCGGGCTTCATCAAATCGAGTGCGAAAGGCAAGTTCCAGGGCACGACAATCATAATCATGGGTTGTGATGGGCTAAAATCCGATGCTATGGCCGAAGCCTTTGTGGCAAAAGGGGCAAAGGCCGTTGTGGCCTGGGATGGCCTGATCTCACCCCAACACACGGACGCCGCCACCGAACGGCTGCTCCAGCATCTACTGAAGGACGGCCTCACGCTACAAGAGGCAGTAGCACAGACCATGGCCGAGCTTGGGCCCGACCCGTCATACGAGAGCGTTCTCCGACTCTACCCTCCCGCAGAGCCTGCCGCCGCCACCCCATAGGCGCCCCTGCTTCTCCGCCAGCGGGCGCCGACTGGATGATAGGCTCCTTCCCCAGACTGGAGCCGCTAAGCAGATAGCGAGCCACTACAGCGACGACTGTCACAAGCTGAGACCGCCCCTGCCCCCGTAACAAAGGCCCACCCGCCCGCGTCGAAATAGTAAAGGCAAGCCATCGCAGTATCGATAATGACAAACCACACGACGGGCGGGCGCCCCCGCAGGCAACCTCCCACTGCAGTTCAGTGCGCACTGGCGGTCGTGACGGCCGGCCTCGCCGTCGCTGCCGTCATGCTCGCCCTCGTCCAGACCGCCCAGGCCAACTACCTGACCCCCATCCCACAGGATGCGCCATACCCCCAAGGCCCCGTCTACAACATCTCCCACTCCCCGACGGCGCCGGCCTCTTCACCCGCCCCCGCCAAGCCCTCATGCCCACCAGCACCATCCGCCACCTTCAGCGGCTCCCTTCGCCTGCTCGACCAGCCCACCGCCGCCAACCCCCTCACCCTCACCGCCAGCATCGATGGCCAGCCTTGGGCTACGGCCACCGTCTCCGACGCCCGCTACACCATCAACATGCCCCAGCACACTCCCGACACGCCGCCCTGCTTCCCCAGCAGCGGCACCATCCTCTTCACCCTCGACGGCTACACCTGCATGCCAGCGGAGGAGAAGCAAGGAACGCCCTGGGTCGCCTGCGGCTACCGCTCTTTCACGCCAGGCCCCCACGATGTAGACCTCGTCTGTCTGGCCGCACCGACGCCCACACCCTCACCAGATGATGCCACCAGGGCCACCACCCCGGTTGTTGCCGGCCTGTATGGGCGTCTGGAGGCGCCCATAGCCTATCGACAGCTCTGGCAGGCCACGCCCGACTTCTCCAGCGCCGCCAGGGCTGCCTTCATCAGCGGTCTGATCCCTTACCAGGCTGGCGACGCGGCCGCGGCCAGATCAGCCTGGGAGAAGATGCTCGACGCTTTCCCCAGCCCTGAGGAGCGCGCTCAGGCCCATCTCTGGCTGGCGAAGTTGGACCTGGCCTCGCCAGGCGATAGCGAGGAAGCTTCCGCCCACCTCCAGCAAGCCGTGGCGGCCGCCCCCTATAGCTTCTATTCCCTGCGAGCCGAAGCCTGGCTCGCGGACCAGGGTGCTGCGCCCTCTACGGCCGAGGACACGATACACGCGCCCGCCGCCCCTGATTGGAATGCAGTCGAAGGATGGCTGACCTCCATCTGGGGGCCAGAGGGGCAAGCGGCTGGCCCCTCGCCTTTCGCCCTGACGGCCTGGCAGCAGGGCCAGGAGTTCCACCAGGCAGGCCTGGAGCGCGAGGCCACCGACAGCTTCCTCTCGCTCATCAGCCAGAGCAGCTCGCAGCCCTGGAGCCTCTACCGCCTGGCCCGTGCCTTTGACGAGCTGGGCATGCCCCATCTGGCCGCCCGCGCCGCCACTGGCTTGCTGGCGAAGGCTGGCAGCCCCCTGGAACAGGCCCCTCGCGAGCTAGTGGGTCTGGCCTACCCGCTGGCCTACCCGTCCCTCATCCAAGCGATTGCTGCCGAAAACGGCCTGTCGCCCCTTCTCCTCCTGGCATTGATCCGACAGGAGAGCTTCTTCGACCCCCTGGCCGCCTCGCCCGCCGGCGCCCTCGGCCTCACCCAGGTCATGCCGCCCACCGCCGAGGAGATCGCGCGGAGCCTAAACCTCGCTAGCTTCTCGACCTCAGACCTGCTGCGGCCGGAGATGAGCATCCGCTTCGGTGCCTACTACTTGCGCAGCCAGATGGATCTCTCCGGCGGCAATCCCTACTTCGCCCTGGCTGCTTACAACGCCGGCCCGGACAGTGCTATGCGCTGGAGCGGAAGCCTTCCCACCTCAGACATCGACCTCTTCGTCGAGCTCATCGACTTCGACGAGACCCGCAGCTACGTGAAACTGGTGCTGGAGAACTATGCCGTCTATCGTTTCCTCTATGGCGGGGCTGACCATCCCACCCTCCTGAGCAGCCCCTCTTCATAGACAGGCCTGCCCGCCGCCAGGCAGGTCCGTGACCTCGTTCAGAAGACCCCGCAAGTGCCGTAACAAAGGCCCACCCGCCCGCGTCGAAACAGTAAAGGCAAGCCATCGCAGTATCGATAATGACAAACCACACGACAGGCAGGCCTCCCCACAGGCAACCTCCCACCGCAGTTCAGTGCGCACTGGCGGTCGTGACGGCCGGCCTCGCCGTCGCTGCCGTCATGCTCGCCCTCGTCGGAACCGCCCAGGCCAACTACCTGACACCCATCCCGCAGGACGAACCATACCCCCAAGACCCTGTCTACAACGTCTCCCACTCCCCGACGGCGCCGGCCTCTTCACCCGCCCCCGCCAAGCCCTCATGCCCACCAGCACCATCCGCCACCTTCAGCGGCTCCCTTCGCCTGCTCGGCCAGCCCACCATCAAACCCCTAACCCTCACCGCCAGCATCGATGGCCAGCCTTGGGCCACGGCCACCGTCTCCGACGGCCGCTACACCATCGACATGCCCCAGCACACACCCGACACGCCGCCCTGCTTCCCCAGCAGCGGCACCATCCTCTTCACCCTCGACGGCTACACCTGCATGCCGGCGGAGGAGAAAGAGGGAGAGCGCTGGGTCGCCTGCGGCTACCGCTCTTTCACGCCAGGCCCCCACGATGTGGACCTCGTCTGTCTGGCCGCGCCGACGCCAACACCCTCACCAACGCCAACAGCTACACCAATGCTGACTTCCCCGCCTATGCCCATGCCTGTGGAGGGAACGTGGTGGGTCACCTGCGGCTACCGCTGCGGCCTGCACACCGAGGACTACAACACCACCTTCGCCCTGGACATCATCGCCAGCGAGGGCGAATCGGCGGGCCAGCCGGTCCGCTCCCCCGTGGACGGCCAGATCGTCGGCGTCGCTGACTCAGTCCCCTACTTCTGTCACGACGAGTGGAGCTACGGGCCGGAGGGAGGAGCCGTCATCGCCATCGATTTCCAGGACCCCTCCGGCACGGGCAGGAGGCTGAGGCTCGCCCATCTCGACCCCGCCACCATCCCCGACGACCTGCGGCCGGACGACGGCCCGGTGCCGGTGGAGGCGGGCGCCCTCCTGGGCAACGTCGCCCAGATAGACGATGGCTGCAACCACCTGCACATCAGCCTCGTCCGCCTGGAGGAGTGCCGCGAGGTGCCCGAGCCCCTGACCATAGAGGGCAAGCCCCTAGAAGACTGCGGCGGCGAAAACTGCTGGCTGGGCGCTCAGCTTCCCCTGGAGAGCCCCTAAGCCCACGGGCTGCTGTCAGCGACTAACTTGACCCATTACGGGCGTTACTTTACCCCTTACGGGCCAAAATGGGCCGTTTGCTCCGGCGCCCTCGCGTCAGCATGTAACATTCGCCGAATAATAACGTCAATTTGATATGAAAAGTATCCATAGATCAATTATGGAAACTTGACATAGGAAAGGCCACGGAGCTGCGAAGGGAGGTGGTCGCACGGAGACCAGACGAGTTGTAGACCAGCGCTCCGGCCAATAGGGAAGGAGCCAAACGATAGGTCTTGGGTAACGTCTACCTCAAACCTAAGGCACCTGAAGGAGGAATGCTGAATGCGTGGTAGACTAGCAAGGCTGTTCCGCAGCCTCCACAACAAACAGGAAGGCATCACTGGCCTCGAAACGGCCATCATCCTCATCGCCTTCGTCATCGTAGCATCCGTGTTCGCCTTCGTCGTCCTGAGCACGGGTCTGTTCAGCGCCGAGCGCGGCAAGGAGACCGTCTTCGCCGGCCTCGAGAAGGCTCGTGGCAACCTCGAGGTCCGCGGCGCCCTCACCGTCACCGACGTCGACACCGACGGCACCATCGACGACGCCGACGAGATCAGGTTCAACGTGGCCCTCGCCGCCGGCGGCTTCCCCATCAGCCTTGACCCGACCGCCTACACCAACAGTGTCGTCATCAACTACATCGACGCGCAAGCCCGCGAGGCCGACGTCATCTACAGCGTCAACTGGATCCTGGAGGACGGTGACACCCTCCTAGAGGTCGGCGAGCTGGCGGAGATCACCGTCAATCCCCCCAGCGGCAGCACCCTCATTCCCAACGAGATCTTCACCCTGGAGGTGATCCCGCCCTCCGGCGGCACCAACCTCATCAACCGCACCATGCCC
>JALHUG010000268.1 GCA_022866185.1 Dehalococcoidia bacterium | reverse complement strand
TTCCAGGACGGCAAGATGGTTGTTCGCCACGAGCGCAAGCTCGGCCCCCTGCCCCTCCTCGTCGACGAGAGGACGAGCTTGCACATTGGGAGCGAACAGGGGTGGCGGCTCCCCCTCTGGCGATGGTTCATAGCGCTGCAGCGCAACCCCCTCGCCTTGCAGGAAGTTCTGGCCGAGGCCAAGGACAGACGGGGCCTGCTTCTGGACCTGAAGGGGGAATATGGAGGCCGAGAAGAGGTCGTGGCTCAGGCCCTGGCAGAGCTGCTCCGGCGCATGGGCATGGAGGAGCAGGCAACCATCTGCGGCCTGAATTGGACGCTGCTGGGCCACCTGCGCGCAGCCGCCCCTCACCTGAAGATTCACTACTCCATTGGTAGCGCCGACGAGCTCAGGGCCTTCCAGGCGGTGCTGGAGCGCGACCCCATACGCCGCATCTGCTTGAACCAGTCGCTGGCAGAAGAGCCCCTGATCGAGCGCTTGAAGGGCCTGGGGGTGACCATCTACACCTGGGCGGTGGACGACCTCCAGCGCGCGCGCGAGCTGCTGGAGCTAGGCATAGACGGGATCATCAGCAACAGCCTGGAGATGTTGGGGCTTCTGGACGCCAGCCACCGCCAGGAGCGTGAGGCTTAGGCTCCGCGCGGTATTACGTGGACAGCGGTGGCCTTGAAGGAGGCGACCACCTCGTCGCCCACCGCCAGGCCCATCTCCTCCAGCGATTGCTTGGTGATAAGGGCCACGAGCGTGAAGCCGCAGTCGAGCATCACCCGCACCTGACCGCCGGCCGTCGTTATGCGGCGGACGGTCCCCTGCAGGTGATTGCGGGCACTGGTGGTATGGCTGTCGAGCCGGGCTGGCTCCAGAACCACGTTCTCGGGCCGCAGGCAGACCAGCACCTCAGCCCCAGAATCGAGGCCGGGCGCCATCGCCTGGATGGCCACACCGCCCGCGTCGATCGTCGCCAGGCCATCGGCCAGAGACTGCAGCCGCCCCCCAACGATGTTCTCCACGCCCACGAAGGCCGCCACCTCCTCGTCCACCGGCGCAGCGAACACCTCCGCTGCCGTCCCCACCTGGCGTATGCTACCGCCCATCATCACCGCCACCCGGTCGCCCAGGCGCAGAGCCTCCGCCCGGTCGTGAGTCACGAAAACGGTCGTCACGCCCGTGTCCCGCAGGGCGTCCGATAGGTCGTCGAGAAGCTGCTCACGCGTCGGCTGGTCGAGGGCGCTGAAGGGCTCATCGAGCAGCAGCACCTCCGGATCGAGGGCGAAGGCGCGGGCCAGGTTCGCGCGCTGCGCCTCGCCGCCCGAGATGGTGACGGCGGAGCGTTTGGCCAGGTGGTCTATGCCGAACTGGCGCATCCAGTGCGCAGCCTTCTCCCGGCGGACCGACCGAGGCGCTCCCCGCAGCCGCAGGCCCATGGCCACGTTGTCCGCCACCGAGCGACGGAGAAGCAACGGATCCTGAAACACCACTGCCATGCGCCGCCGCAGGGCCAGCTCGCGGCCGTCAACCGGCTGACCCTCAAAGAGCACCCGGCCCTGGGCGGGCCTTTGGAGCAAGTCAAGCGTCTCCAGCAGAATGGTCTTGCCCGCTCCGTTAGGGCCGACAATCACCAGCACCTCCCCTTCCAGAACATCCAGATGCGGCACGTTTACCATCTCGGCCCTGCCGCGCCGCACCCGGACGTCCCGGAGGGAGAGCTTGGGCTGACTCACGAGC
>JALHUG010000267.1 GCA_022866185.1 Dehalococcoidia bacterium | reverse complement strand
TTTCTCCACCACCGCGACGCCGCCGCTCTTGATTTGATCGATCTCCCTCTGCATCTTCTCCAGTCGCTGGCGAAGATCCTCCGGGGATAGGCTCATTGTCGGTTCCTCCTCTCATAACTGGGGAAAGGGCATGCGCTCCCGGCGGGTATCCGCCCCAACGCCCGTTACGCCTGGCTCAAGGACCTCATGGCGAGAGGAAAGGCCCGCCTACAAGAGCCACTGCCCGCGCTGCCACAGGCCCCCGACTATTCGCGGCCAGCGAACGCCGCCAATCGAGCGAGAATCTCACCGATCCGCCGGCGAGCGCGAGGCCGCCCGAAGTGTCTATTTGAGAGAAGGGGCGAAGAGGTCCAAGAATGCTGATGGCATCCAGCGATCCCTCTTCGCCCCCCGCTGTTCTACTTCTTGACCGGACCCAGGGGCAGCAGGTACTCGCCCCAGGTCTCGTTGATCACCTGCGCCGCCGAGGCGTAGAGAGCTGTGAAAGCACAGAAGATGCCCTCCCAACCGGCGATCTTCATCACCGTCTCGTTGTGTTCTCCAAAGGCCAGTAGGAAGAACAGGATGGTCAGGGTGGCGAACACCACTTGGAGGGCACGCGATATCTTCAGGGTGCCGATGGTCATGTAGGCGGTGAACAGGCCCCAAGCGCCGAGCAAGACGCTCATGCCCTCCTTGGGGACCGGCGCTATCACCTCCGCGTCCTCCAGGATAACCATGATCGCCAGCGCCATCCAGAAGGCCCCAAAGGAGGAGAAGGCGGTGAAGCCGAAGGTGTTGTTCTTCTTCATCTCCCACATGCCGGCCATGAACTGGGCCAGCCCTCCGTAGAAGAGGCCCACCGGCAGCACCATGCCGATGCTCGCCTTGTCGATCAGGTCAGCGTTGACGATGTTGAGGATGAGGGTAGTCAAGCCGAAACCGGCCAGGCCGAGGGGGGCAGGGTTGGCTAGTTTCTCAACCACCGCGACGCCGCCGCTCTTGATTTGATCCAGTTCCCGCTGCATCTTCTCCAGCCGCTGGCGGAGATCTTCAGGGGATAGGCTCATAGTCAGTTCCTCCTCTCTAATATAGGTGGATGTTGCGTCCGATCATAGCGGCGATCTGCCGCTGGCGCAAGAAGTGTAGTTATTCATGAAATGTGAGACAGGAAGAGGGTGAAGGGAGGTCGGGTCTCGCCGCCGGCAGACCGGCCTGGCCCCCTGGGACCGCTCATGGTTCGACAGGCTCACCATGAGCGGTTTGGGCATCGCTCGTCCTAAGCCTGTCCTGAGCGCAGCCGAAGGGCCTGTCGAAGAATGAGCGGCCGGAGGGCGGCTGACACCGTTCAGGCTGCTACGACTTCTGCTCGGCGATCTGCGACCTCATCTGCCGCCAGGCCTCGCGCGCTTCTTCCACTGAGCCCTCGTCCTCGATGGTGGAGATGTCCGCGAGGTCCATGTCTGAGACCACTGCTTTCAGAACCCGCCGCATGATCTTGCCGCTGCGGGTCTTCGGCAGCATTTCAACGAAATTCATCTCCCCGATAACCGCCAGGGCCCCAAGCTCCTTACGCACAGTCTGCAGCAGCTCCCGCCTCAGTTGCTCGGACGGCTGGTGCCCCTGTTTCAGCACCAAGAAAGCCGATATGACCTCGCCCCGGATCTCGTCCGGTCGGCCGGTTACGCCAACCTCAGCGACAGCCGGGTGATGAAGGAAAGCAGTTTCCACCTCGATGGTGCCGATGCGATGGGCAGCTATCTTGATGATCTCGTCGGCCCGGCCACTGAACCAGACATAGCCGTCTTCGTCTATTGAGGCGGCGTCGCCCGTGGTGTAGACGTTGGCGTTGGGAATTCGGCTCCAATAGTCCGGCCCGTAGCGCTCCGGCTCACCCCAGAGCGTCGACGTCAGTCCGGGGAACGGCCGCTTGATGACGAACAGGCCCTTCTCGCCCGGCTCGCACGGCTGCCCCTCGGGCGTCATGATGGCAGCCTCGATCCCGGGCAGGGGTACGCCTGCGGAGCCAGGCTTGATCGGCAGCAGCGCAACCCCGTAGAGATTGCCTACCACTGGGCCGCCTGTCTCCGTCGCCCACATGTGGTCGATAACCGGTATCCGATTCTGGAAGACCTGCTTCTGGAACCATTCCCAGGCTGGCGCGTTCAGCACCTCACCGGCGCACACCACCCGCTCGAGCGAGCTCATATCGAAGCCGCGGGCGGCCTCTTCACCGTAGCGCATCAGGAGCCGCACCAGTGTCGGCGAGGTGAAGATGCCGCTGACCCGGTTCCTCTCGATGAGGCTGTAGAAAGCCTCCGGCCCGGGATGGTCAGGGGCCCCCTCGAAGGCAACGGTAGCGCAGCCGAAGAGGAGCGGGGCGTACACTATGTAGCTGTGCCCAACGATCCAGCCGACGTCCGAGGTAGCCCACCAGACGTCGCTCGGCTTGAGGCCAAACACCCAGTCACCCATGCTCCGGATGTAGACCTGATAGCCGCCATGGGTGTGCACCGTCAGCTTGGGTTTGGCTGTTGTCCCCGACGTGGGCATGACAAAAAGAGGCTCGCTGGCCTCCAAAATCGCGTAGCTGGTATCCTGGCCCTCGGCCAGCGCGATGAAGTCGCCCCACCAGATATCCCGGCCCGTCTGCATCGGCACCTCAGCGCTCGTGCGGCGGAGGACGACCACATGCTCCACGGTCTCGCTCGCCCCTTCCTTGAGCGCCGCATCGACAATTTCTTTGAGCTGGACTTCGCGCCCCTTCCGCCATGTGACGTCGGCGGCGAAGATCGCCCGCGCTCCCGTCCGCATGACGCGATCGGCGAGCGCGCTAGCCCCAAACCCGGCGAAGATGACCATATGGATCGCCCCAATGCGGGCGCATGCAAGCATTAGCATGAACGCTTCGGTGCAGGTGGGCATGTAGATGGCGACGCGGTCGCCCTTCTTGATGCCCAGGCCGCGCAGAGCCGCTGCGACCTGCTTCACCTCATGCAGCAGTTGACCGTAGGTGTAGACCTGCCGCTCGCCCCGCTCGTTTTCGCCAATGAGGGCCGCCTGGCCGCTGCGTCCATGTTCCACTTGGTAGTCGAGGCAGTTATAGCACAGGTTGGTCTGGGCGCCGATGTACCAACGGAAGGTCGGTGGCGTCCACTCAAAAACGCGGTCCCACTTTCGGAACCACGGGAGTTTCTCTGCCGCCTGAGCCCAGAACGCTTCCGGGTCCTCGATCGCCTCACGCATAAGGCGACCCACCATCGGATTAATAACTTCCACGGTGTGTACCTCCAGCCTATTGCTGTCTACCTATTGTGGCGTCATTGACGCCCGGGATATCTTGTGATCCGCGCTCTTGATGGGCGCGCTCTCGTTGAAATCAAAAGGCCCTTCAACCTCGGGCCCATGCCCAAGGTCATTATAGTTTGGAGTGCTTCTATGTTCCACAAATGTAGTGTTTCAAGAGATGTGAGAGATCGCAGGTGGACGGCTTTCCAGGTTGTCGATTTGGGCGATGGTTCGTCAGCGCGAAGGCGGGGTAGTCCTTGGCGCTCGCTGGGCTGCCTGCTATGATCGTAGGGATGAAGCTGGGGGAACGCCTCGAGAGCCGTCGAGCCTTCCTGCGCTGGCTGGCCGGAGGCGCCCTGCTGGCTGGTGTGGGAGGCACCGCCATCGGGACGGCGGCCTGGCAGATACTGACGCGCCTGGACTCGGGTCACGGCAGCGCGGCCCCCGGCGTGAGCTTCGCCAGCCCCTCTCCGACAGCACAGCCCTCCCCCACTCCTCCTCCCGCCACCGCCGGCGCCCTCGCTCCCGTCATCAGCCAGGGCGATACGAGCAAGGCCCGCATCGCCCTCACCTTCGACGACGGCTTCTACCCAGAGGCCATCGAGTCGGTGCTGGATGTATGCGCTCGCGAGGGCATGCAGCTCACCTTCTTCCCCAAGGGTGCCCTGCTGGAGCGGCGGCCAGACCTGTGGCGGCGGGCCGTGGACGAGGGCCACGAGATCGGCAACCACACCTTCGACCACACGCCGCTCACCTACTTCCCGCCGGACGATCCCGCCACCGAGGGCAAGATCCTCGACCAGATCGACCGTTGGCAGGCGGCCCTGGACGCGCTGCTGGGCTCGCCTCATCCGGCGCGCTACCTGCGGCCGCCCGGCGGCATGTTGAGCGACGTGGTGCGGGCGGTGGTAGCCAAGCGTGGTCTCCAGATCGTGCTCTGGACAGTGGACAGCGGCTCGGTGGGTGGTGCTGAGGCCGATCAGATCGTGGCCAACGTGACCGGCGGGGCCACGAACGGCGCCATCGTCCTAATGCACTTCATCCCCAGCGATGCCGCCGCCCTGCCCGCCATCGTCAGCCGCCTGAAGGCCGATGGCTTCACCCTCACCACCGTCAGCGGCGTGCTGTAGGGGAGGAGCGCAGGCGTAGGGGTCGACAGCACCACTCAGCCTCTTCACACGAACGGCGCTGCACACCCCCTTTCTTGTAAAGAGATGCCGCTCTCAGCTATTCCAAAGGATGCTCTGCTCATTGACAGCGCGCCCTGTCGTGCAGCATGATTTGCGCGCCAAGACCGCCCAGAGGGCCGAGCGAGAGCTTGAGCCGCCCGCGTGGATTCGCCGGGGATTCAGAAGGGAGGATGGAAACATGAGGCAGCCGCTTCTTCAGGAGCTGGTCAGCGAGGAGGACAGGCTGGTCCAACAGGCAGTGAGGGCCTTTGTGGATAGCGAGATCATGCCTGTCCGCCAACAACTGGACGATGATAGGGACCATGTCCTCATCGACAAGATATCGGAAAAGCTGAAGGCCATGGGTTTTCAGAGGGGCATAGTGCCTGAGAAATACGGCGGCCTGCCGCAGAGATCGGTGGTCGGTACGGGCGTCGTCATGGAGGAGATCGCCCGCGGAGACGTCGGACTGGCCGTGTCGCTGGGCTGCACTTGGTGGTTCACTCGGCCAGCGGTCCTGGTCGACAACGAAGCGGTACTGCGCAAGGTCGCCGCCGTCTTTTGTGGCGACGAGCTGTGCAGGGGATGTTTCGCCATGACGGAACCCGAAGCAGGGTGCGACGTCGAGAATCCTGCCCAGCACGGAAAAAGGATCTCCACCAGGGCCACCTTGGACGGAGATGAATGGGTTCTGAACGGAAGCAAGAGGTTCCCCAGCAACGCGGGCATCTCTGCCTACTACTGCGTTGTCTGCACCACCGATCCCACTCTGGGGGACGAAGGCATCGCCTTGATCTACGTGCCTCATCCCAGCGAAGGGCTCTCCTTCGGCAAGTTCGAAAACAAGGCAGGCATGCAGGCGGATAGAAACTGCGATGTCTTCTTGGACAACGTCAGGGTCCCCAGGGAGAACCGCGCCGCAGGCCCCGGAGGGGATGCTAGGCTGCTCCACATCAATCTGACCCTTGGCAGGATAGGGAGCGCAGCTATGGCCGTGGGGGCGGCTCAGGGCGCTTTTGAGACGGTTCTTGAGTACACCAAGAACAGAATCGTAGCTGGGAAGCCCATCCGAGAGCATTCCATCTGTGCCGGAATGTTGGCCGACATGGCCATCGGCATCGAGACTGCCAGGACGTACTATTTGACCGCGGCCTACATGTTCGACCATCCGGAGACCTACGGCCCCCTGGAATCGCCTGGCCATCTGTCCCGGGGGAGCATCGCCAAGGTCCATGCTACCGAAGTAGCCATTATGGTCACCAACAAGGCTATGGAGTTGATGGGCTCCTACGGCTATATGCGCGAGTACGACGTGGAGAAATACTGGAGGGACTGCAAAGAGATTCAGCTCTGGGAGGGGGGAGCCCAACTGGGTAGGTTCGACGTTGTCCGCGGATACTACGGCTTCCAGATGGGCGACCGCTGAATCGAGCTACAGCGGTTGGCCAAGCGCCCCAGAGCGAAACCATCGCCGCTCAGCGGACCCTGCGCGGACTGAGCACGCCATCTGAGGAGCGCCACAGAGTCAGGCGGCCGCTGCTCAGCGCTCGTAGGCGCCGATATCGGGCGTGGCGTCCCGAGGGCGGCCTTCGGCGTCGTCGGAGGGGGCAGCGTCGGTGCTGCCAGCGTTCACAGCGGGGCTGCTCGCCTGCAGGTGCAGGTCCACCGCTGGCCAGCCAGACACAAAGATCGGGTCGGCCGTCGCGTCCCCCTGGCCCTGGCCGGTGACAGCGGCCCAGGTGCCGTCGGCGATCTCGGCGCGGCTGAACGAGGGATCGCGTCCGCCCACGAACTCGGCCTCGATCTCGCCGTCTTCTCGGCTCCAGTAGAGGTTGTGGTGCTCCGTTAGCTGCACCCCTTCTCCAAAGTAGAGGCCTGTCGGCGAGCCCTTCTCCGAGCCGGTGTTGAAGGCGAAGATGTTGTTCACCAACGTAAGCTGAATCGCCGCGGAGGTGCCGTCTTCGGGGTAGGCGGCGATGAATGCGTAGTCTCGGGCGCCGTAGCCAGGGCTGTACATATTGTAGGCGATGGTGTTGTTGACCACTTCGTAGGTGCCGGGGTACACGCCCACCACCACCGGGTTGATCCCCTGCCCCCAGACGACGTTGTTCTCCATCCGTCCTCCGGCCCAGAGCTTGATGCCCTGCAGGTGGTTGCGCACCACTCTGTTGCCCCTCACGATAATGCCAGCGACGTTGCCAGCGAAATCGCGCGAGTTCAGGTCAATGCCGTCGCCGCCGTTGTCATGGATGTAGGAGTCCTCTACCAGGATGTCCTGCCCTCTTTCCACCCCCAGGCCATCGCCCCCAAAATCGGCTCCTGGCGCTGCCCCTGCCCCGTAGATTTCCAGTCGCCGGAAGGTCATCCGGTCGCAGGGGCCGGGGGTGCAGTCCACCGCCGCGTAATCGCAGTCGTGGAGGACGCTGTCCTCCAGCACCACGTCGCTCGCCGGCCCGTGCTCGGGGGCTTCGCCGGAGTAGCCCACGGTGAAGCGGACGCTGGCCTCGCCGCCGGCCACGTCCAGGTGCGAAAGGAGAACGTGGTGGTTGTCGCCCTCCAGGGTGACGCCCCAGACGGGGAAGCCTAGGACGGCAAAGCCGATCAGGTTCAGGTAGGAAGTGCCTGGGGCGAGGGCCAGGCTGCCCTGGACGGTGGGCGTCTCGCCAGGAGCAGCGGCGAAGGTGATGGCGGCGTCGGCGGTGCCAGAGCGGGAAAAGGTCACATCTTCAGAGTAGCTGCCGGTGCCGACGCAGACGGTGTCGCCGGGCTGAGCTGCATCGGCGGCGTGCTGGATGGTCTGCCAGGGAGCATCGGCGGTGCCGGGGTTGGCGTCGCTGCCGTTGGGAGCAACGCGGCGGGTGCAGGTCAGCGTGGGGGTTGGAGCAGGCTGCGCTTGCTCCCTAGCGAAGACAATGATCGCCTGCATGTGGTTCAGGCTCGTCAGGCTGTTGATCTCGGGCCGGCCGGGGAACCAACGCTGCCACGCCTGGGTCTGCGGGTCCATCCAGTAGGCTGCC
>JALHUG010000266.1 GCA_022866185.1 Dehalococcoidia bacterium | reverse complement strand
TGTCGAAAGCCTCGACAGTGGCGTCGATGTCCGCCGGCTGGTGGACAGCGGAGATCATCCCGCCATCGAAGCCCATGAGGTCGACGCCGTTATTGAGGCAGCCCTGCTTGAGGGCCAGCCCTATGTCCGGGCTCGTGCGGGGAGGTGGAGCGCCGTTGGCAGCCTCCCAGGACCACTCGATGCCGTCCCTGGAGCGTGGGCAATCATTGCCCAGCACGATGTGGAACATGGAGGAGAAGCCGTAGACGCAGCCGGGGATCTCCCTCCTCGCCAGCGTCTGGTTCATCGCCAGCACCAGGCGCCGGGCCATGGCGTCAGCGTCGGCCTGGGGTCGGCCATCGGCGATGTGGGAGAGCATGGCCGAGCCAGCGGCCGCCGAGAGCGGGTTGGCGTTGAACGTTCCCGGATGGAAGACCCGGCGGGATAGGTTCCATTCCGCATCCTGGGTGAACTCCATGAGAGCGAGAATGTCACGCCTTCCGGCCACGGCGCCACCGGGCAGGCCGCCTGCTAGGATCTTGGCCAGGCAGGTCAGGTCGGGCAGAACACCACACAGCTTCTGGACGCCTCCGGGCGAGACGCGGAAACCTGTCACCACCTCGTCGAAGATGAGCAGCACCCCGTAGCGCTGGCTGACCTCGCGCAGTTGGGCCAGGAAGCCGCTGACTAGGGGCAGGGTGCCCCAGGAGGCACCCGTGGGCTCAATGAGGATGGCGGCGATATCACGATCCTCGGCGAGGGCACGCTCCACCAGGGTTATGTCATTCTGGGGGATGGTCACCTGGCTCTCAATGGCAGCCGGTGGCACGCCGGCGGCTCGCGGCATGTCGGACTGGCCATAGCGCGCGCCCACCACGTTGTCGTGCCAGCCATGGAAGTGATAGCTGAACCGTAGGATCTTATCGCGGCCAGTGTAAGCTCGGGCCAGGCGGATGGCCATGAGGGTGGCCTCAGTGCCCGAGTTGGTGAAGCGCACCCTCTCCGCCGAAGGGATGAGGCGCTGCACCCACTCCGCCCAGGCTAGCTCCAGCTCGTGGCAAGCGCCGTAGTGAGTGCCCTTCGCTATCTGGCGATTCACCGCCTCCACCAGCAGCGGATGGCTGTGCCCCAGGAGGAGCGCCCCATGGCCCAGGACATAGTCGATGATCTCGTTGCCGTCAACGTCCCACTTGCGGCAGCCTTGGGCTCGTTCGATGTACAGGGGAAAGGGCGGCACAAAGCGGATGTCGTGGGTTACCCCATTGGGGAACACCTGGAGAGCCCGGTGATAGATCTGGGCCGAGCGGGGGTGCAGGCTGCTATAAGACTCTAAGATGCTGGTCATCGGGCACTTCCTTCCACCAACCGCGAGCGCTCCACCAGGGGATGAACGGAAGGTCGCGCATGGTCAGCAGGCCGGGTCGGGCCTTCACCACCGCCGGGATCAGGTTCACCATTATGGCCGCCGTGGCCTGGTCGCCCTGGATGCCACCGGCAATGGTCAGGTTGATGGGAGGCTTGCCATCGATGACAATCGAATCGTGGGGGTTTTCAGCTCCCAGCGACATCTGGAGGTCGAGTCGAATGGCCTCGCGGTTGCCTGCCATGGCGACCGCCGCCTGGCGCACCCCAGCCACGCGCCCCTTCTCCACGACAAAGGCGCCTGTCTCCCAGCGCCGCGTGGCCAGAATCGGCTCTATGGACTCCTTCACCTCGTCGAGCTGCCAGCCCATCGTTTCGGCAATCATGAAGAGCGACTCTTTGAGCCCCACGTGGCCTATCGAGCCATCGGAGACCCGAAAGCGAAACTCCGTGGGAGATAGCCCCGTACCCATCTTTATCTGGAGCTGCAGCCGCCGCGTCGATGTGTCCACCACGCGGGTGACAGTTATCGACCGCACCTCCTGGCAGGGGCTGGTGAGCACCAGAGGCAGGATATCCATCACAAAGCCAGGGTTGACGCCCGTTCCCAAAACAGTGACGCCGGCTTCCCTGGCTCTCCTGTCCAGCTTGCGGGCCAGCTCGGCCTGGCCAGTCCAGGGATAGGACAGCTCCTCACAACTAGTGATGACGTTCTTCTCGCTGGCCACCGCCTGCACCAACTGGGGATAGACCGTTATCATGTGGGAGGTGGTCGCTTGCACCACCACGTCTGCCGATATCTCCCGCAGCAGAGCCTCGGCATCATAGCTGACGTTGATGCCCAGGTTACGGCCGAGGCCCAGGACCTCCCCCAGCTCCCGGCCAGCCTTGGCCGGATGGGTATCGATGGCCCCCACCACCTGGATATCCTGCCGTTGCAGCGCCACCTTGAGGACCTCGCTGCCGACGGCACCGATACCGTAGTGAATAGTGCGGAACTTCTCCTGCATGGTCATGCTGACGCCTCCCAGCGGTTGGCCGGTCCAATACAGTCCTATGAACTCAAGTTATCCGACGGCGTCCTGGGCCACTTACTGGCAGACCCCTTCGCCGCAGAGATCTTAACATATCTCGATGCTTTTGGGGGAACCATCGGACCACAAACTGATAATATACGACTTGACGCCGCCCAGCAAGCGTTGTAGGGTTTCAGGAGATGTGAGACAGAAGGGAGGTGATTGACGTCGGGCCTGGGCTGTAGGCTAACGGAAAACCAGATCCCAATAACCTACAGGAGGCCCGACATGCACAAAGCTCGCACACCCTGGCTCATCCAGACAAGAGCCGCCTACATCGCCTCGTTTGAGTATGCACGCCGTCGGTACCCGGGGCTCAGCGCGCGCAGCTTCTGTGAGGCCGCAAATGTGCCCTATTCCACGTTCTCTCGCTGGTGGGCGGCCTGGGAGCGCCACGACAGGAAGGCCCTGGCGGATCGCTCC
>JALHUG010000265.1 GCA_022866185.1 Dehalococcoidia bacterium | reverse complement strand
TGAAACCGCCTCCAATTCCCACGGAACGCTGGCGGTGGCCTTGAACCTGAACATCACGTACCTCGCTTCGCCGGAACCGGGAACCACGCTCACGGCCGAAGCCCGGGAGTTCAGCCGGACCCACCGCCCCGCCGCATATGCGATTCAGGTGTTTGCCCCGGGGGGCCAACTCATTGCCTCCTGCCAGGCGCTGGCCTATCGGAAGGGAACCCCTTTGCCTTTTCTTTAAAAGGCAGGGTCAATGTAAGTGTCCGAGAAAAGGCAAGAAAAGATCAAAATGGGATTTGGAAGTTCTGTCCTTGAAGGAAGGATCGGTTTAGAGCTTTGAAAAAATGGTGTGACCGCCTCTGTTGGGGCCCGGGGGCCAGAACGGAACGCGCCGGAAGCCTCGGTTGGGATGCACCTTCGCCACGAAGACAAGAACTCGTCTCCCCCAGAGGTGGCGGGGGGAGTCTTCCCCGCCCCATCCACGGAGAGCCCAGCGCCTTATGATTCCAATCCCGCCTTTGGCGGGACCCCGGGCCCTGGAAGCACCTGGCCCTTATGACAAACCCATTTTCAAAGAACGAAAATGTTCCGGAGAAAAAAATGCGAATCATGACGGAAAATCCCTTGAACGCGGAGACGCCGGTGGAGTCTCTCCGTTCCTGGATCACGGCCAATTCCGTTTTTTTCGATCGCAACCAGTCGGAGCTCAAAGAGCAGATCTCCCTAAACGAATATCGCCTGACGATCGAGGGCGAAGTGGAAGAGCCGCGCCGGTTTTCTTTTGACCAACTCCTCCGCCTGCCCAAAGCGATTCAGGCAAATACCCTCGAGTGTTCGGGCAATGGACGATCGCTCTTGAAGGAACCCGCCGCCGGCAATCCCTGGACCGTTGGAGGCGTGGGCAATGCGGTCTGGGGCGGAGTGTGGTTGAAAGACCTCCTGGAATTTGCCCGTCCGAACGAACAAGCCCGCCACGTGGCTTTCGAAGGACTCGACGAGCCCGCGGGGCCGGCCAAAATCAAATTCATCCGCAGCATCCCCCTGGAAAAGGCCATGGGGACAACGCTTTTAGCCTATGAAATGAATGGAGAGCCCCTCCCGCTGAAACACGGCTTCCCTCTTCGGGGGCTGGCGCTCGGCTGGTTCGGGGCCAGCTGCGTGAAATGGCTTTCGAAAATCTTTCTTCTCGATCGGCCTTTCGAAGGGCATTACATGGATCGGGCCTACCGTGTTTTCCAGAAAGGGCAGGATCCTAAAACCGGCGCGGTCATCACCCGGATTCCGCTCAAATCCATCATCACCCAACCCTTGCGGGGCGAAAAGCTGAAGCCGGGGCGGGTCGTCATCCTCGGCGCGGCTTACGGCGGAGAAAGAGAGCTCAAGGAAATCGAAGTTTCCACGGACGGCGGCCAAAGCTGGGAAAAGGGCGAGTGGATCGGCCCGCAGGCGCCCTTTGCCTGGCGCCAGTGGCAATACCTCTGGGAGGCGCGCCATCCCGGAGATTTTCACATCATGGGTAGGGCGGTCGATATCGGGGGAGAGGAGCAGCCCCTGAGGGCCTCCT
>JALHUG010000031.1 GCA_022866185.1 Dehalococcoidia bacterium | reverse complement strand
GTCGCTGAGGGGGGTGCCGGGATATTCTCTACCTGTTGTCACTTGCCTTCCCTCCCGCCGGTTCTAGATGCGCAACACCACTACGGTGCCCACCTGCATCAGGTCGCCCCAGGCTTGGGCCAGGCCAGTGGTGGGCTTGCCGGGCACCTGCCGTTTGCCTGCCTCCCCACGGAGCTGCCAGAAGATCTCGGCCACCTTTATCAGGCCGGAAGCGGCAATCGGGTTGCCCACCCCCATCAGGCCACCCGAGGGGCAGACCGGCAGGTCGCCATTGCGCTGGGTCACCCCGTCGGCAGTGAGCTGGGGCGCCTCTCCCTTGCCGCACAGGAGCAGGCCTTCCAGGTGATGCAGCTCCTTGTAGGAAAAGGGGTCATAGGGCTCGACGACGTTGATCTGCTTGCGCGGCTCGGTGATGCCTGCCATGCGATAGGCCATGCGAGCGGCGTACTCCACGTACTTGGGATAGCACAGCTCGCGGTTCGTCCAGTAGGCGCTGTCCAGGTGCCAGCCGACGCCGTCGATCCAGACCGGCTTGTCGGTCAGTCGCTTGGCCACGTGCTCTGCGGCCAGCACTAGGGCGGCGCCGCCGTCGCTCACTGGGCTCACGTCCAGGCGGTTCACCGGCCAGACCATGATCTCCGAGTTGAGCACGTCCTCGACGGTGATGTTCTCCGCCACCTGGGCACAGGGATGGTCCAGGGCGTTGCGCTTGTTCTTCACTGACACGAGGGCGATGTCGCGCTTGTTCAACCCGTATGCTGCCATGTAGCGGCGCATCTCCAGAGCGAAGATCCAGATCAGATTGGGCTCCAAGGGGCGCTCCAGCATGTTGTCGAAGATGGTGAGGAAGGCGCCCTGCGGGTGAGGGTGGCAGGTGGACATCTTCTCTTCCGCTACCACCAGCACGACGTCGAACAGGCCAGAGGCCACGTGATACCAGCCCTGAATGGCGGAGAAGACGCCGGTGCCGCCGCCCACGTAGCCGCGCATGACCGGCTTCCGCCAGGCGCCGCAGCCATCGCTCAGGTATTCGCCTTTCATGTGGACGCCGTCGAAGGCGTCAGGGCCGCTGCCGATGACCACGCCGTCGATGTCATCCAGCGTGAGCTCGCAGGACTCCAGGGCCATGCTGGCTGCCTGCCAGGACAGCTCACGGCCCGTCTCCAGGGCGCGGCGCATGACCTTGGTCATGCCCGCACCGATCACGGCCACTCTTCGCAATCCCATCGCTATTACTCCCTGCTCAGTATGACAACCGCTCCCGTAGCGGTAGGAACGCCGCGCCACGATTGGGCCAGCCCCACCTCGACATCGGGGATCTGGCGCGGCCCGGCCTCTTCTCGTAGCTGGCGCACGACCTCCACCACCTTCTGCAGGCCATTGGCCTCGCCCAGATGGCCCACGCCCAGGCTCCCGCCCGAGGGGTTCACCGGGAAGTCTCCGTCCAGATGGGTGGCGCCCTCCTCGGTCGCCATTCCTGCCTCGCCCGGCCGGAAGATGCCCAGGGCCTCCAGGTGCTGGAGTTCCTTGTAGGAAAAGGTGTCGTCCACCTCGGCGAAGTCGATGTCGCGGCTGGGGCTGCTGATGCCGGCCTGGCGGTAGGCCTGCTCGGCGGCCAGGCGAGCGTAGACGGCAGTGCCCCACTCGCGGCTGTCCAGGGCATAGCTATCGCTGCACCAGCCGGCCCCCAGGATCCAGATCGGCTCAATGCCAAGGGCCCTGGCCCTTGCCTCCGAGGCCAGCACCACCACCACCGCTCCGTCGGCCGGCGCGCTGATGTCCAGACGGCTCAGGGGCCAGAAGGCCGGCTCGCCCTGGAGAACGTCCTCCGCCTCCAGGTCCGCTGCGTAGGCGGCGGCATCGTTGAATAGGGCATTCCCCCGATTCTTGGCCACCACGTGGCCGCACTGCTGACGGCTGGCGCCGGACTCAGCCAGGTAGCGGCTCATCTCCAGGCCCGCCACGAAGTGGGGATGGGCTCCCAGCGGGCGGACGAAGATGGGGTCCAGAGCCAGGGCCAGGACGTGACCGGGGGGGAGGATGTTAGAGGCCTTGCTGTGGGCCTCCACCGCCACCACCTCGAAGGCGCCGGTGAGGATCTGCATGTAGGCGGCGGCCACCCCCTGCAGGCCGTCGCCGCTGATGGTGTGCACCGGCCGGAGGGCAGCGCCGATCTGGTCCGGCACGTACTCGTCGAAGATGCCGGTGCCCTCGCTGAAGTCCTCCGAGCAGCAGACGAAGCTATCGATATCGCGGCGGGGGTCGAGGTCGGCGTCGGCGTAGGCTTTGGTGGCCGCCTCGAACATGATCTCCTTGTAGGACACGCCGGGGCTGGTGGCCCTGAACTGAGTATGGCCCACGCCGACAATGGCTACTCTGTCTGGCATGACAATTCCCTCTTATCCGAACAAGATGTACGGCAGGTGGTCCTGCCGTCAGCCAGAAATTATATCAGAAGTTGCCCCCTAGAAGAACTCGACCTCTAGCCGTGGCTGGTTCACCGTTGGTGGGTTAACTGCCGACCCCCGCCTGATGGTCATTGAGAAAATAAACCGACATGCCTAGTTGCCCTTTCCAGGCAGACCTAAAGGTCTGCAGCTACGAAATGAAGGGGGGCCGGGGTCGTAGCTGCAGGGCTTCAGCCCTGCCTTGTGTCGAGTTATTTTGTTCATGACC
>JALHUG010000264.1 GCA_022866185.1 Dehalococcoidia bacterium | reverse complement strand
TCACGACCATTCTTGACTATCCGTTCTTCTCCACCAGCGTCGCGCCCATGTCCAAGGCGAGGCTCACGAGGTGGCCGCTGCCTTCCTTCGCTGGCCGTCCGTCGCGGTGAACCCAGCGATCGTCCGCCTCCCCTGGCGGGCGGTGAGGGCAGGGGACGGCTAGTTGTGTAACCAGAGGCTGCGGAGAGACAGCGGACTGCGACTTCACTTCCAACCTAAAGGACGAGCCGTTGGAAGTAAGGTTGCCGACACGCCACTTGTAGGTCACCCCCTGGCGTCTGCCCTCAGTGATAGACGGTTTCCGTTCCGCTCGCCCCTCGCGGGCCAGACTTTCAAGCGCCTGCCTTAGCTGCTCAAGGCTAGGCTTGGGTTCCTCCAACCGCTCACCGATCTCCTTGGTGGTTGCCCATTCCTCCAGCAGTACCCCCGCAGCCCTTTCCTTCACGGCCTGCAAAGCAACTGCCCCTGGGTCGCCCAGGGCCAAGAAGCTGCCATCCTGCGCCATCTCGTAGACTAGCTCGGGGACCGGGATGATGCGGCCCCACCCTCTTACCTGGCGACGACGCTCTGCCTGGCGATCTCGGCGGAGTTCTAGGGCGACATCCACAACACCTAGGAAGGCATGGCCGCCAGCGATCCCCTCGCCATGCTCGCCGCCGCCCTTACGGGTATGATGGAGAAAGACGGCGGTCTTGTCGCTCTGACGGGCAGCGGTGACAAGGGGGATGAGGTCCAAGGCAATCTGCGAGTTGTCCGTCTCATCTCTAAACCCCAGCAGGTTACGAATGGTGTCAATGACTACTACCGTTTCCTGCCCCGCCTGGATGCGTTCGCGAATGTCGGAGGGCTTCATTCCAAGCGCGAAGACAAGGGTGACGTGCTCCCAAGCTGGCGGCTTGTGCCTTAGTCGAGCTCGCCAGATGCTTTCGGGCTCCTCGGTGAAGTAGAGTACCGTTTCGCCCAAAGCACCCCACTCGTGAGACAGAGACGACACCAACTCCGTCTTGCCCCCCTTGGGATAGCTGGCCAGTATGTGAGCCCACCCTTGGACAATGAAGCCGTCCTCGCCCAAGAGAGGTAGAAAAGGCAAATCGCCCGACTCCTCCCGAGCCCTCTCCTGAAGCTTGGCGGCGTTGATCTCGCGTGCCAGCCTAACTTCCAACGCCCCTTCCTTATGGTTGGAAGTGAAGTTTGGGGCGGCTTCTGTCAGAGCCAGGAGTTCTTCGACGGTACGGCCAGCGTCGAGCCAATCGGACACATCACCCCCAAGGGGCACCCCTGGCAACTCCACCACCTTCACCACCGAGGCGTAGGGAGCAAGGCTCTGGGCGACCTGCTGAGAGTGGCGGCGTCCAGGGTCATCATTGTCGGGTAGGATGGCGATCCTGCGTCCTTCGAAGTGGGGGCCGAAGTCCTGCCGCCATTTCCCTGCCCCGCCAGGGTTGGTGGTCGCCACGAGGTTCAGGGCAACTAGGCGGTCGACATCTTTCTCGCCTTCAGGTATGTACAGCCAGGCGTCACGGGGGGCAGCGAGGAGCTCGGGCAACCGATAGGGGACCCGCCGTGCGTTGTCTAGGTTCCAGACCCAGCCGCCGCTACCATCGGGGCGGCGCTGTTTGAACTTCTTGTGGGGATACCGGATCACCTGGGACAGCAACCGACCCGCACCGTCGCAGTAGTCGTAGCTCGCCTCCGGCTCCTCGTGCCGATGATTGTCGTTAAGCCCTGGCCACAGGCCTCGCGCCCGCAAGGCGCCGATCACGGCGTCCTGCTGGCAGCCAGCACGGCATTTCAGCAGTGGTTTCCCCCCGTCACCGTCGGCGATATCCAAGGATGGGTGAGCGTCGTCGTGGCACGGGCAGTGCGTGCGCCACTCTTTGCCCTGCCGCTTGCCGCAGGAGCAACTGGGCTGCCCGCAGGCCAGAGCCTCGGCTAACGCTTCGGCAGAGCGATTGACGTTGGGTGTGTTGTGCACCGAGAAGATCATTGGCGGCGTCACCTCTTGCTGTGGTCGCTGGTGGCCCCGGGGCGTCCTGGCCATCAACCGAGCTCCCAAAGCCGCACGCTTCTGCCGCTCACGTCGCTTTCACTGGCTGGTCGCACGGCCGAGGCTTCAGGGTTTCCAGCAGGACATCGATTTCGTCTCTACGGAACAGCCGGTAGCCAGTGCGAGGGTCGCGAAGCGCTCGGATGATGCCGTGCCTCTCCCACAGTCGGACGGTTTCGACGCTTCGCCCGACCGCTCTGGCGACCTGGCCGATGGTCAAAAGCTCATCTCTAGTCATGTGTACCTCCATCGATCGCTGTCTAGCTCTGAATATACACACTACTGAAGATGCCAAGCGGACACCGAAATCTGCATTTCGGTGTCCGCTATTGCCCTCGCGGGCTATTGCCTAGGTCTGCAGTCGCTTACGTGCCCGTTCGCTCTTCTTCCTTTGCCTGTCGAACGGGCGACGGACAGTTCGCCGCTCCATCGCCTCTTGCTCCTGTATGGTGAGCGTCTCGACTTGATCCTCTATGGGAAGCGCCTCAAGTTCGGCCTCTGTCTCTTCGTACAGTTCCCTAAGCAACCACTCTCTGTCTGGCGTCTCCTCCCGTGACGGCAAGGCCAGACCTGCCAAGTATGCGAGCCTCTGCTCATGGCTCAGGAGATGGCGGTAAGCGCCCCAAAGACGCAGGGTCGCTTGCAGCAGGTCATCGCGTAATTCGAGGGGGAAGGATGAGAGCGAGAACCATCGCGAAGGGATGGCGATGCGCAGCCGCACCTCCCCATCGGGCGACCTTTCAGTCACGACAGTCGGTATAGTTGGGGGAGCAATGGTCACCTCCCGGTCATCGACATCCCACACAGGACTGAGAGCCTCGCGCCTCAACCACGTGGTGTCACCCTTCGCCCAGCCACCACCCCTCCCTGGCCGCGGCCGGAGCTCCCACAAGAGCGCCTCTACCCACTCCTCCCAGAGGTCATTTCCGGGGTCTCCTCCAGCGAGGCGTACTAGCTGCCGAAGATGCGATTTGTAGTCGAGCACAGGAAGGCCGTATGCCTCATCATCCAGGTCTCCATGAACGTCTCGGTCGTCCAGTGGGTTGGCCCAGCCCATGTTGTGGCCTTGGCCGTACCGGCTGTATTTCTCCACTGCGTCCCGCTGAGTCAGCTTAGGGGAGAGCTTCCTGACTGCGCTTGCCTGCTGGTCGTAGAGCCAGCGGTACCAGCTTTCGGGGTCATGGCTGTCCATGCGCCATATAGTCCTAACCCTCTTCATCGCCCAGACAAACGCTTCATCTCGGAGGCAGTCCGCCATCACGTAGAAAGAAAGGGAGATGGGGTCCGAATAGTGCAGCCAGCGTGGAACTGGCGATTCAGGGGGGCGTTCCTCCACCTGTTGCCTTGAGTCTTGCCACGCCTCCCCCACTTTGAGGAGCCATTTCGTCAGCACCTCCACAAACCACGACGGGAGCCTGGGTTCATAGTCCTTACTCCGGTGAAATGTTTCTAGGAGGGGTACATCTGCTGGGGACGGCCGCGACCTGCGCTGGACCTCGTCTTCGCTCATCTGCCCCTGAAGCACAAGTTTCAAATAGAAGTAGGCTTCTACAGTACTACGGCGACTAACCAGGTGGGCGAACAGTGTTTCGTTTCGCCGGATGTCCTCTTGCACCTCGGAGGCGTCTACCGACGCCCAGTGGCTAGAGTACACGAGGTTGTACCGGTCTGCGATGCCTTCGAAGTTCAACTTCGACTTGCGGCCCCTGGTTTTCGTCATTGATAGCTCTCGTTCACCTGCAAAGGAAAGCCCGCCCCAGGCGTTCTTGTCCAGGGCGGGCCTCGGATGCTAACCTTGACTCGCACCTGGCGGGCATAGCGCCTGGGTGCCACCGCCCCGGTGGGGCCAAGCCACGCGGGGCTTTTTCTTTTCTTCGATGGCCCTCAGACTAGCCCCTGGGGGCCGCTCCTATTCTACAGCATAGACGCTTCAACCGATCACTCCAGCAGCGCCGCCACCTTGCGCCAGCCACCGTCCTCCTCGCCCTCCAACCGCCGCAAGTACGTGGTGGTGACCGCTAGGTTGGAGTGGTCTAGGAACCTAGACACCTCCTCCACCGTTTCCCCCACGTCGCGCCGCAACTTGGCGGCGCTGTGCCTCAGGATGTGCACCCCGCCAGGGGGAAGCTTGGCCTTGCGGAAGTAGCGCCTCAGGTTCAGGTAGAAGCCGTGCGCCGACACGTCAAACAGCCGCTCGTCAGGCCCCATAGTCGTCAAGTCTTTCCCACGTACCCTTAGAGCCTCCACGATGGCCAAGAAACAGGGTTCGGGTAGCTCGCGGCGTCTCACTTTACCCCCCTTGCCTCTGTAGCTGTAGTAGATGGCCTTGTTCCTGGACAGGTCGCCCGCCTTCAGGCCCATGATCTCGGCTCGTCGGCGGCCCGTAAGCAAGCAGGTGAGGATGATGGCCTTGTCGCGCTGGCCGACAGCGGTGTCGGGGACAGCGGCCAGCAGGCGCTTGATCTCCTCGCGGTCTAGGCCCCTGGGCGGCGGCGGCTCCTGACGGGAGCGCTGGACGCGGCTCGTAGGGTTGCGATCCACTAAGTCCATGCGGATCAGGAACTGGTAGAGGCTGGACAGAGCGGCCAGGCGCAGGTTCACGGTGGCCGCTGACGGTTCCTGTCCGGTAGGCCCTGGCCCGTAGGCGAAGGTGAAGACCTCGTCGGGAGTCACGGCGTCGGGGGTTTTGCCCAGGCCGTCAAAGAAGCGATGCAGGAGACGGGCATACTCCTCGGCGGTGCGACGGGAACCGCTGCGTCCCTCCTTCTCGATGAGGAAAGCGCGGATAGCGCCCTCCCAGTCCGGCGGCACGTAGCGCTGGGGCAGGCTGTCAGCGGTGTCCCTGGGGTCAGCGCCTGAGGCGCGCCTTGGAGCGTTCATGGCTGTTACCTCCAGGGATAGGGTAACACAAAGAGCCGTTTGTGTCAACTACACCTGTACGGTTCTTCGCGCCAGGCAGCCCATAGGGAGGGGGCATGAGAATCCCTAGCCATCCCCCATCTAATGCGCGAATTTTCTCGCGCCCTCGCCTCAGCCGCGCCAGTAAAGTACCCCGGACACCGAAGCGCCCGCCCGTACGCGCATACGTGCTCGCGTCCTTCAGCCCGTACCCAATGAGGGGGTAATTCAATGCTGCAAAGGGAACCGCCAACTGGAGCCTTGACGCCTCCGAGACTTTCTGGCATGATGCGGGCGCTGGCCTGGCGAGGTCCTGGGGCACCGGCGGTGAGGACGCGGACAGGGCTGGGGCTACTGGTGGCGATGACGGTGGACCTTCTTGCGCTCGCGCGCTCCGCCCATGTCCAAAGTCGCCCCTCTCCCGGTGAGCTCACTGCTTTTCCTCTCCCCGGCAATTACCCGACGCATCCGACATCGCCGGCGCGGTTGCATCGCACCGCTTCTCGCTCTACAATTGCCCGCATCACCCTCTCGATGAGTCGATTGGTGGGCCATGAGACGACTGGCATTGCTCGCGGACGTCATTGTCATCGCCGGCACGCTTATCGGTGCGATGGCCTGTCGACACGCCGCCGATGAGGCCTCCGCCCAGCCCGCCACCAGGATCGACGCGGAGGTGCTCGAGGACACGGCGGGCGGGCGCACGGGCCACTTCCTGGTGGTGCTGACTCCACAGGCTGACGCCCGCCGGGCCGCGGCCGCAACCCGCAACTTCGCGGCCCGGGGCCGCTCGGTGGTCGAGGCGCTGCAGTGGCAGGCGCAGGCCAGCCAGCCCGCGGTGAGGGCGGCCCTGGACGCCCTCGGCGCCCGATACCGCGCCTATTGGATCGTCAACGCCTTCGCAGTGGAGGGGAGCCGCGCCGTGGTGGAGGCGATGGCGGCACGGCCGGACGTGGCCGCCATCGAGTCGGACAGGGCCTTCCAGGTCGACCTGGAGCGCCCGACGGCTGGGGCCGCCGTGTTGGCCCCGCTGGCTCCCTCGGCCATTGAGTGGAACGTCTCCTGGATCAACGCGCCCGCCATGTGGGCTCAGGGCTACACTGGCCAGGGCCAGATCCTGGCCAACGCCGACACGGGCGTTTGGTGGGAGCACCCCGCTCTCAAGTCCCACTACCGGGGCTGGAACGGGAGCACGGCCGATCACAACTACAACTGGTGGGACGCCATCCACTCCGACATCAGCGGCAACGGCAGCAACCCCTGTGGCTTCAGCTCGCCCGTCCCCTGCGACGACAACGGCCACGGCACCCACACCACGGGTACCGCTGTCGGCGACGATGGCGCTGGCAACCAGGTCGGTGTTGCGCCGGGGGCGGCCTGGATCGCCTGCCGCAACATGGACGAGGGCGTCGGGCGCCCGAGCACCTACATCGAGTGCATGCAGTTCTTCATGGCCCCCACGGACCTGGACGGCCAGAACCCAGACCCCAGCCGGCGGCCCGACGCCGTCGGTAACTCATACATCTGCCCGTCGGTGGAGCTGTGCGAAGCGCACAGTCTCCAGACGGCGCTAGAGAACCTGCGGGCGGCGGGCGTCTTCATGGCGGTCTCGGCGGGCAACTCCGGCCCCGGCTGCTCCACCATCGACTCGCCGCCGGCCCTCGAAGACTCGGCCATCACTGTGGGGGCCACGGGCTTCCAGACAGACGACATCGCCAGCTACAGTAGCAGGGGGCCGGTGACCGTGGACGGCAGCAACCGGCGGAAGCCAGACCTAGTGGCGCCCGGCTCCGGCGTCCGCTCCAGCTACCCGCCGGCGAGCTATGCGACGCTGAGCGGCACGTCGATGGCCGCCCCGCACGTGGCGGGCGCCGTGCTGCTGATGTGGTCGGCCCTGCCCAACCTCAGCCGCGATGTCGACCACACGGAGTTCGTCCTGAGCGAGACGGCCGTGCAGCTAACATCAGGCCAGGGCTGTGGCGGCGACTCCTCGAGCCAGGTGCCTAACAACGTGTACGGTTACGGGCGCATCGACGTGCTGGCCGCTTACGACTACGCGTCACAGTCCGCCCCGGTGGGAGGCATGGCAGAATTGCCACAGCTTGAGCTTGATCCCACAACTGGCTCGGGCGAAGCGGCCATCCCGTGCACTGCGGTGGTCGCTGTGGTCGGTACCGTGGTGGTCACTGTGGTTGTTGTGGTTGCCGCAGGCGTCTGGTACGCCAGGAGGCGGTGGCTGGACCGATGAAGGGCTGGCTCCTCGTCCTGACTCTCGTCGACCTCCTCTTGGCCAACGCGCTGGTGTGGTACATGATGGTGATGGGCTGGCCGTAACCGTCTCCTCGTCACGTTGTCGGGAGACAAGCCTCCAACGCTTACAGGTGGACGCACACCATGACTTCATCGTCTGGCTCGTGGTGGCGCTGGAGTGGACGCAGGGCCGGTACTACCTTCTCCCTTGTCAATCTTCGCCCTTCCCTGTAGGATGGGGCAACCATGACTCTGCGGTACGGCATATCCGTTCTAACGACGCCACAGGGGGTCTTGCCATGGCCGCATTAGCCCGCAAAGCGACGCTCGTTCTATTGGGTCTGACAGTGCTAGCGTTGGGCGCGCTCTTGGCCGCGTGCGAAGAGGAAGAGACGACCACCGCTACGCCCCTCAGCGAGGTCCTGGCCGAAAGGCAAGAGCTTCGCATTCGCATGCCAGGCGAACCGACGACCCTCGACCCTCAGATCGCCGCCTTTGCCAACGACGTCAACATCGTCAAGCTGCTGTTCCGAGGGCTCGTCCGGTATGACCAGAACCTAGGCATCGTGCCAGCAGCCGCTAAAGAAACGCCGTCCAATGAGAACGGAGGCATCTCGGAGGACGGCCTGACCTACACGTTCAAGCTGCGGGACGACTTGGTCTGGAGCGACGGAGAACCCTTGGCCGCCTCGGACTTCGAATACTCACTGAAGCGGCTGTTCGACCCGGAGGTTGGCGCCCACGGCTACTACTACGGCTTCTACACTAGCATCGTGGGCTCCGAGGCTTATGCTGCCGGGGAAGGCTCCGCCGAAGAAGTGGCCGTCACCGCCATCGATGACACCACCCTGCAAATCAAGCTGACCAGGGTCCAGCCCACCCTGCTTCAGCTGCTGGCCCTGTGGCCGGCCTTCCCCGTCCGCCAGGAGGTGGTAGAAGAACACGAGGACGCCTGGACCGAGGCGGGCAACCTGATCGGCAACGGCCCCTTCGTCCTCAAGGAATGGGTACACGACGACCACATCACCCTCGAGGCCAACGCCAACTACTGGGGAGACGACAAGCCTACCCTTCAGCGCATCGTGTTCCGGATGATCCCCGACGAGAGCGTCGCCCTCATAGCTTACCAGAACAATGAACTGGACATGACCGCCATCCCCCTGCCCGACACTGGGCGGTTCGAGGGGAACCCCGAGTCGCTGAAGTACGCCGAGTTGGCCACCGTCGCCCTGGGGTTCAACAACACCAGGGAACCCTTTACTGACCCGCTGGTGCGTAAGGCCTTCAGGATGGCCGTCGATAGCCAGGCCTACGTCGACAGCGTGCGCCAGGGGTCGGGCCTGCCAGCGTTCAGCTGGATACCGCCGGGTATGCCTGGCTACAACCCTGACATTGGAACGGACTATGCCTTCGACCCGGAGGGAGCGAAAGGGCTCCTGGCCCAAGCTGGCTATCCCGATGGCGAAGGACTGCCGGACATCACGATCACCATCGGCAACACCCAGGAGAGCAGACTGACAGCACAGTTCTTGCAGGAGCAGCTCAGGACCAACCTCGGCGTCAACATCGACATCGAGGTCCTAGAGAGTGCCACCTACCAGGACCGCTACCTAACCAGCGAATTCCAGCTGACGCTGGTTGGGTGGCGAGCCGACTACGCGGACCCTGAGAACTGGCTGCCCCAGCTCTTCGGCACCGACGCTGGTCTGAACCAGTACAAGTACAGCAACCCAGCGGTGGATGACCTGTTCGCTCAGGCGGCGGTGGAGCTGGACAACGGCAAGCGTCTCGACCTGTATGATCAAGCCCAGGAAATCATCATCGATGAGGACATGGGCACCGCCCCGCTGTACTACCCCATCCGCAACTGGCTGGTCAAGCCCTGGGTGGCAGGGATCATCACTACAGGTCTGGATTCCAGCCCTGGCGACTGGTTCTACACCAACGTCCGTATCCTGGCTCACTAGAAGCTACATCCGGAGGGGAGACAAAGGTGATCGTCTACGCCACCCGACGCCTCCTCGGGATGATCCCTGTCCTTTTCTTCATCGCGGTGGTCACCTTCGCCCTGATGCACGCTGTCCCCGGCGGACCCTGGGACAGAGACAAGCGCTTGCCTCCCCAAGCCCTGGCGAACGTCGAGGCCAAGTACGGGCTCGACAAGCCAGTATTTGCGCCCAGTTGGCGTGTTTGGGAGCAAGAGTTCTGGCGCGAGCTACCCGATACCCAGTTCGTCAACTATATCACGGACGCCATTCGGGGCGACTTGGGCGTGTCCTACCGTCAGCTCAACCGTCCTGTCGCTGACATCCTCCTCGAGGGCATCCGCATCTCCGCGACCCTTGGCCTCATGGCCCTGGTGTTGTCCACCGTTGTGGGGATGGCGTTCGGCATCTTGTCGGCCCTCAGACAGAATTCGTGGCTCGACTATGCCTGCGTGGCCTTTGCCACTTTGGGGGCTAGCGTTCCTAACTTCGTGCTTGGCCTGCTCCTCATGGTCCTCTTTACCGTTCACCTTCATTGGTTACCTTCCTCCGGCTGGGCTAATCCGACCACCTTCTTTTTCTTGTCGATCCCCAGCAACTGGAAGCAGTTGGTAATGCCCCTCATTGCCCTGAGCGCATTCCCTACCGCCTACATCATGCGCGTCGTTCGGGCAAGTCTGCTTGAGGTTCTGCACCAGGACTACGTGCGGACGGCCCGGGCCAAAGGCCTGGCAGAGCATGTGGTGGTCATGCGGCACATGCTGCGAAATGCTTTCATCCCTGTACTCACCGTCCTGGGTCCCGTGGCAGCGTTCTTGGTCACGGGTTCATTCATCATTGAGTATCTGTTTGCCATACCTGGCATAGGCCGCCAGCTTGTCTATAGCATCTCTGCACGGGACTACGGAGTGATCATGGGTGCGACGCTGTTCTACGCAGTGGTGATAGCGGCGGCCAATCTCATCGTTGATCTGATATATGTGATTGTAGACCCACGGATTCGGTACTGACAGCTATGGAAGAGCCCGGGGAGATCACCACCGAACGCATAGCGCAAGTAGCGGTCGGCGACGGGCTACCTCCTCATCGCTCGCTGTGGACGGACGCAGCGCGGCGGTTTACTCACAACCGGATTGCCGTGGTCAGCCTGATCCTGGTTCTCGGCCTTGTTGGGCTAGCTGTCCTTGCCCCCGTGGTCCAGCGGCATGACTATCGGGTTCAGGACTTGGCCCACACAAGCGAGGGGCCAAGTGGGACCTACTGGTTCGGGACAGACCAACTGGGGCACGACCAGTGGAGCCGTGTGGTTAACGGAGCGAGAATCTCCCTTTCCGTCGGCATCGTAAGTCAGCTCATCACGGCGGTCATCGGAGTGGTCATCGGCGCACTGGCTGGCCTAACTAGGTGGATGGACAACCTCCTCATGCGCTTCACCGACATCGCCTATTCATTTCCCGACCTGCTGATGATGATCCTCCTCCTGGCCGCTTTCGGCTCTGGCCTGATCCTTTTCGGCTCTGTCCCGGTCACAATGATCCTGGCCATATCGCTTGTCTGGTGGCCAACCACCGCTCGGCTGGTGCGGGGCCAGATCCTCTCCCTTCAGCAGCGTGACTTTACGCTGGCAGCCAAGGCGATGGGTGCCAGCCAGTGGCGAATCGTCTGGACCCATCTTCTGCCCAATACGTTCGGGCCGGTGATAGTGACCGCCACCTTCGGCATTCCCCGGGCCATCTTCGCAGAGTCGGCGCTATCTTTCATCGGGCTAGGTATCCCTCCACCCAATCCGAGCTGGGGCACGCTGGCCAATGACGGCTTCAGCTCCATCTCTGCCGCCCCTCACCTAGTCCTCACGTCAGCGCTGGCCATCGCCGTCACCATGATGAGCTTCACCTTCATTGGCGACGGCCTGCGCGATGCCTTCGACCCCCAGGCTCGGTAGGGAGTCTGCGGTCGAAGCTCATGCGGCTGGCTGAGGTGTTTGCTGATGCGGCAGCTGGTGCTCGCCCTTCACCGTCCCAACGATTGAGACGTTCGCCTCTTTCGTTCCACCACCTCGACCAGAGCATTGAGGAGTATGTCTGGGACACAGCTGCAATCCAGCCGCACTGTCGCGCCCGACAGGTCCAGCCCTATCCCACCGTTCATATCCCTAGTCACCCGCGCTATCGCCGCGTAGGGCACGGTCAGGTCGCCGAAAGGCGCTCGTATCTGTAGTGCATCTGCCATGGCTAAGACCCGAACGCGAATGGACGGAGTTACCGTTAGTAGCGCCCCCACCCGCAAGGGTAGTACCGGCTTAGGGCCGTCTCTCATCGCTGACGAACGCTTCTCCAACCTCTGTTTCTCCTGATCACCTCAGCACAGGCGATGACCACGCCGCCTAGCACCAACAAATCCCCCACGCTGAAGACCCTGGCAATTGGACTGCCTGGAGGGAAGACAATGATGTCTGAGAGAAACCACAGCCTCGCCTCGCGTGGCGCCATCAGTATTCCCTTTGAGCCCGGCACGGGTTCTCCTAGCTGCACGTTTTCGATGCGATCTAGCAGATTCACGCTGGCGACCTCCGCGGGAGTGATCGGCATCAACCCGCCATTGGAGCCGATGACGAGGAGATTCAGGAGAAAGCCGACTGCCATCACCCGAACACCCCACAGGTGCCAGTTGCGAAGCGCGAATACCAGCAGGAGGACAAAGGTCAAGGGCAGCAATACGCGACGGGCGAGTCCCGGAGTGGCCTGTATTCCCGCGAAGTAGACGGCCCAGATCTGGGCGAGAAGGGCTGCGACTCCCAGCCAGCCCCAACGCAATGCCGATGGAAATCGGACACCGGAAGTCGCAGCCACTTCTCAATCCTCCAGGAATGGGTTGTGATCTGTTGCCGCCGCCGTCTACGGAAACATCCAGGGAGCGGTCCCCGCGAAAGCGGCGGCTGCGAGGACGATAGCCATCGCAACGACCACGACCCACGTGCTGCGGAACCTGTGCATGAGGCTACCTCCTGTGGTGATACTTGCTCGGGCACACTTGATTGCCCTAGAGCAAGCTAAAGGGTAGCCTCTCGCGTAGTTCTCGCGTGGTTCCGTGGAAGAAGCGCTCTCCGCTCGCGCCCTGCTAAGGCTATCGCTCGCGCTACGACTAGTGCGAAGTGGCTAGCGAGGTGCACAAACGGTTGTACAGCTGAGTCAGCGCTGCCGCTGGCTCTTCTCCTAGTTGGTCACGGACGGTGTCCGCGTACTGTCGATAGCAGCGCGTCGCCATCTCCAGTTGACCAGCATCGCCGTACGTGCCGATCAGCTGATACCATAGGGACTCGTTAAGCGGGTCTAAATCGACGGCCTTCTCATAGAGCGAGACCGCCTCCAAATGGTTGCCTCGTTGGCGCTCGTACTCTGCCAGGCGTGCGAAGGCTCGGAGGCACATGTCTTCCAGGCGTCGGCGCTCCCCTTCAAGCCACTCGGAGTAGAAATCAATTCCAAACGGCCCACGAGAGAGGTCTACCGCCTGGCGGAGGCTGCGAGCCCACCCGGGCGACCTGTGCTGGCTCTGTTCGGCCTTTCGCACTAGGCTTTCGAACTCTACGGCATCACACCAGAAGCGCCCGTGAGGATTCAGCACGTACCGACCAGTCTGCTCGATCACGCAGTGCACATAGAGCGCCCGCCGTAGCCGGTATAGGGTCGAGTGGAAGCTGCTGTTGCACTTGTCGCGTGGCAGGTCAGGCCAAAGGGCCGCTAGAATCTCTTCCTTGCGGGCGGGGGCACCGTGACGCAGCAGGAAGAGGAGCATCTCCTTGCTCTTGTCGCTCTGCCACTCAAAGTCGAGGACTCGTCGCCCCCCGACGAGGACTTCCATCGAGCCGAGACCGAACAGCTCTACCGAGGGGACTCTTCCTTTCTTCGAGCGCCTCGCCTCAGGTCTTTCCCCCAGGGGTTGATTGTGGGATGCCATCTTTTCTAGGAGAGCGCCGTAGAAGCCGCCACCGATCCTCTTAGAAGCCGCATACTGTACCACCCCTGGTGCAGCGAGTGCCCGCTCCACCAAGAAGTGGTCATATCCTAGCTGTTCTGAAAGGCGCATGGCTCCTTCCAAGGCGCGCATGGCCCTGGATCGCCCCCGTCTGGAGGAGAACAGGGTCTCGCCGAGATGGTACAGGGCGATAGCTTCCTCACGTTTCGCGTGGCACCCCGACAACAGGTCGGCGGCCTGATTGAAGTGCGCCGCTGCTTGCAGGCCGTCACCGCGTTCCCGTAGGACGAGACCTAGACTGATCTTAGCGATCCCGAGTTCATACGAACTCTCCCGCTCCTCCGCATCGGCAGCGGCTTGGCGGACGAGAATCTCGGCCTTGTCGAGGTCGCCACGGAGCCGATGCACGTCGCCGAGCGATGTCAGCACCTGGGTACATAGAGTGATGTCTCCAAGGTCTCCGGCAAGATCGAAGGCCTCGTTGTATCGCTCGATGGCCAGGTCGTAGACGCCGCGATCTCGTTCGATGTCGGCGATAGAGGTGAGGGCATAGGCTTCCGCACGCGCGTTTCCGCTACGCCGCGCCTTGTCCACCGCGTCGTGAAAGAACGCCAGTCCCTTGTCGGCGTCTCCCTGAGCGTAGTAGAGCATCCCTAGATTATTTAAGACGGTCGCCAGCTCCTTGTGATTGCCTAGCTTCTGCCATGCCCGGCGCGCCTTCTCAAGATGAACTCCAGCGTTAGACAGCTGCCCCAGTAGCCCCAGGGTTGCGCCTGCGCATCCATGGGCGAAGGCAGCGTTGGCCACATCGCCCGCGGCCTCGTAGATATCGAGAACCGCCTTGTATTCGTCGAGGGCAGATAAGAAGGACCCTTGGATAGAGTAGACTATGCCCAGTTGCTTGCGTGCCTCGGCTACAGACTTGACCGGCCCGTCTGCGCTCGTCAACAGACCAATGGCGTGTCGGCAGGACTCAGCGGCCTCCGTGTGTTCACCTTTGAGGCGCAGCGCCATTCCCCGCACGGTGTAGGCCTCGGCCAAAGAGACCGCGTCTCTCCGCCCCTCAAGCGACGGAATGGCTGTCGCAATCACCTCCAATGCCTTGTCGGCCTGTGCCAACTGATACAGGATTCGCGCTCGCCACAGGACGAGCTTCGGATAGCTGGAGAGAGTCGGGGCTGGGAATGTCTCGAGCCACCCAGCTATTGTCTGCCACTTCCCCTCGGCAAAAGCTTGGGGAGCTGCCTCCTCGACAATAGAGGCCGCCTGATCCCAGAGCCCAGCCTCAGCGAAGTGTCGGATGGCTTCTCCCCATCTCCCTTTGCCTACGAGCAACTGGCCCGCTCTCGCACTTGTGGCCCTGAAATGGTCTGGCTGCTCTCGCCTGAATCTCGAGACAAGAAATTCTCGGAACAGGGGATGAAACCGCCAACGCAGGTCTCTACGGTCGACGGATGTCAGGAACAGGTTGCGTGCCTCTATCTCGCGAAGGGTCCGTTGCGAGTCGCTTCTCGTTAGGAGTGCATCGCAGACCTCTACGTCGACCTCGCTTGGGATGCTGGTGACAAGCAGGAACTCTTGGAGTTGCCCATCCAAGCCGTCGAAGACCTCAGCGGCCAGGTACTCGAAGGCGTTTTCTGGTGTCGCGCCTCTTAAGTCGGTCGGCATTGAGGCCCCTGCTGGCATTAGGGCGAGGGCAGCCACCCACCCTTCGGTCACCGAGGCCACCTTCTTGGCGTCTTCCTCCGCTAGGTCGACCCCATGGATCTCGGAATAGTAGCGTCTTATCTCTTCCACCGTAAAGGCCAGTAGTGACCCATCAATGGTCGCAACTTCTCTTTGCCCTTCGAGACGGGGCAGGACCGAGAGGGAGGGCTTCGTTCTACCGCAGATGACCAGGTGACAGTTGGGTGGGAGCCTGAATAGGAAACGGTTCAACAGTTGCATCACCAGCTCGCAGCCGTCGACACAGTGAAAGTCGTCCAAAATGATGGCCACCGGTTCCCCGACATCCAGATGAAGGCTTGTGACTATCTGGCCCACAACGCGGTCGGCATCCGTGGGCGCCGACGGGCTGCCTAGTGGCACGGGTGCCTCTATGCCAGAATCAAGACCTGGGAGGCGATGTCGGAGACAGAGGAGCAGGTAGCGAAGAAAGGTCGCCTGATCCCTGTCCTCCTCGTCAAGAGAGAGCCAGCAGGCTGGCATCGCCAGATCGTGCACGAAGTCGACCAGAAGCGTCGTCTTCCCGTAGCCCGCGGGGGCATGCACGACTGTGAGATGGTGATCGACGTTGGCGTAGAGAAGATCGAGGAGCCGCTGCCGGCGGATCACGTCCGCCCGACGCCTTGGCACCAGAATCTTGGTGACGAACTCGCCGGTATGCTCTCTCACCATGAATCCAAGTCGAAGAGCCGCCAGGGCCCCTAGTCTGCATGCAATTGTAGCATCATGTCAGCGTCCCGGTGGCATCTCCGCACAGCGCAGCTTAAGCGGACCGAGGCTAGTGGCGGGCTGCATCTCTACCTGCCAAGGTAGGTAAACCCGCGCTTCCCTACGATGCGTATGAGGTCGCTGCCGCCCGTGACGATTCTGATCTTCTGCCTCAGGCTCCTGAGGTGCGCCCACACAAGCGATGGATTCCCGTTACCTGGATAGAAGCCCAACACATGCGTCAGTGCTTCCTCGACGCCTATTATCCTCTTTCCCTGCCTCGTGAGATATTCGGCCAGGCCGTATTCAGTTGGAGTCAGAATGGTACGGCCAGCCCGCCCCTCGAGAACACGCAACCGCGGGTCAAGGACAAGTTGTCTGCCAGAACCCGGCTCCATGCCCCGCCTGTCGGCCCGAAGGAAGTCCCGCATGATGTGTTGAAGATCACTGCACTTCAACGGCCGCCACAAATAGCCCGTGCGGGATCGCCTGCGGGCTCCGATACTCCCCAAAGTGGCCTGGCTCTTGCTTGGTACGACGAGGACGATGGGGATACCACCAGCACGCTGACCATGGTCAAGCCAAGTGAGGAATTCCTCAACGTCTCCTTCTACCTTGCTGACGTTGACAATAGCCGCGCCAGGTTCGATGAACTGAAGAGCGCGAAGAGCGTCATCGTAGCCTTCAGCAACGGCCACTGCGTACCCAGCCTCTCTGAGACACTCCCCAATCCAGTTCGCCACCGACCGCTGTCGAAAGACCACGAGAACCGTCGTCTTGGATGGTTGATTCTCGGGTTCCACCATGAGACATGCAAGGGTGTCATCGCTCGGACGCCTGTCCAGTATCGTCATGGACTTCTCACGAACTTCTCGCGCGATCGTCCAAGATGCAAGCGTTGGGACGCTCCCCGGAGCTCAGTCGTGCCGCGCAGTTCTCGTCGAGCCATCCGGCCGGGGGTGATTTCGAGGGGTGGTGGCCCACACTATGTTCCCATCGTGCGGTTCGTGGTGGCCGTAGCCCTCTTCTTGCCAGCCGTCGCGCCTGCGACTAGCCATCTCGGTCTTGACACGCGCCCCCCCACCGTCTATATTTACGCGGCAGGGTTTTCCCCTCAGAGTCTGGATGGAGGTGAAGCATGCGTCAGCATACAGCCGTGATCGCGGCTTTTCTCCTTGGAGGCGTATTCGCCCTGGGCCTACTGGCGCTGGCCTGGATGCTAGGGTCGGGTGCCTCCCAGGCAGAAGATGCCACGATGCACAATTGCCCCCAGGCGGGCAAGTGGGCCATATCAGTCTGGGAAGGCCCAGACGGCACCGACACGGGCCAGGCTCTAGCCAGCTGTGGGGCGGTACCGGTAGTCGCTGCCTACTACCTTGACCCCCAAACGCAGGGCTGGTCGTACTGGTTCGCCGGAGAGCCTGGGCTCAGCACCCTTCTGACGCTGGACAAGGGGCAGGGCGTGCTCGCTCTGGGAAGCTTAGAGGCCCCGGTGACTCCCACGATAACCCCCATACCCAGCCCGACGCCCGTGCTCACCGTCCACTTCATAGACGTGGGCCAGGGGGACGCCATACTGATCGACAAGGGAGACACAGACATCCTGGTGGACGGCGGCCCCACGTCGGCGGACGTGCTGGCCTACTTGCAGGGCCAGGGCATAGCGGACATCGACTTCCTGGTCGCCACGCATCCTCACGCCGACCACATCGGCGGCCTGGCCGATGTTCTCGCTCAATATCAGGTAAGCGAGATCTGGGTCAACGGCGACACCGCTACTTCCCAGACCTACCAGAACTTCGCAGCGGCAGTGACCGCCGAGGGCGCCACCGTCCGCGAGGTAACGCGGGGCTACAGCACCCAGATCGACGGGCTGGACATCGCCGTCCTGAACCCGTTTCAACTCACGGGTGATCCGAATGAGGACTCGGTGGTCTTTCGCCTAACGTGTGGCAAGGTGTCGGTGCTGCTCACCGGCGACGCCACCAGCGACAGCGAGGCCAGCATGTTAGCGGCGGGCCTGGCGCTGGACTCCGACGTGCTTAAGGTGGGTCACCACGGCTCTAGCACATCCACCAGCACCGCCTTCCTCGCCGCCGTAACGCCAGAAGATGCGGTGATCAGCGTGGGCGCTGGCAACACCTACGGCCATCCGGCCCAGGATACGCTAGACCGGCTGGCCGCTGTGGGCGCGACCGTCTACCGCACCGACCAAAACGGGACGGTGGTCTTGACCTCGGACTGCAATACCTACTCCATTGCGACCAGCGGCCCAGCGGTGACCCCGACGATAACCCCCGTACCCAGCCCGCCGCCGCCGACACCTACATCGCTTGAGGTAGCCTGCGGGCCGTGTGCAGCCACGGACTGCAACTGCTCCGACCTCGGCACCCAGGCCAAGGCACAAGCCTGCCTGAATGCCGACCCCACCGATCCCTTCAACCTGGACGGGGACAACGATGGCATCCCCTGCGAGTCGCTGCCGTGAGAGCCCAGCTCCCGGGCACGCTGGCCGTCCCGCCGACCGCACACTAAGTCTGCATCGTCAGAGATAGGCTTGATGATCCCCCGCCTGGTGTCATTCGCCGCAGTCCGTGGTCCACTTCCTCTCTCATACGAAAGAGAGGCCAGCCGAGTCTCCATTAGAGAATGGGCGGAAAGGTCCGAAAAACGCTCACGAAATACCAGTGCAGACTCTTGACAATTTGCTTATAAGCAGTAAACTAGTAGCCCTAGCGGCACACACAATGCTCTACATGTCCGTTTCTGCTATACGCAGCAGGGGGTATGTCTGGCGAGCACCTTAGGCACTTGCTGGTGCCACGAGACCTTCGAACGCCGGGAGCCAGCAATGGAAGTCACCTCTGACATTGGCACAAGATTCCGAGCGACGTTTGCAGCGTATCTCACTGGTCGACCAGGCAACGAACTCGGCCGGCTAATCGAGCATGGAACTATCGATGTGTCGCGTCACCTGGAAGTAGGAGACTTTGTCATCTCCCCAAGTGTATCAACGTCTCCACTCGAACTCGACGACGTTGCGGACCAACTAGGACGAGCCCCGACAATTGAGCGGATTTCGAGGAAAGGGCATCAACTATATGTGACTTTGGTACCTCATGCGCTTTTCAACTTCGCCTGCAGCACCATACTTCATGAAGGGGGCAGCTTCGCCACTGGCACGAGCGAACGTGGCCACAAGTGGATGGTCTACTACGGCAACCCGAATCTCAACAAACCGTTGCACGTGGGCCATATGCGCAACCTCTGCATCGGAGAGACGATTAGTCGCATGCTCGAGGCGGTTGGAGCCGAGGTTATCCGCGGGTCGATCGAGAGTGACTGTGGCATACACATCGCCAAAACCGTTTTCGCGAAGAACCATCTCGCATCATCGGCCCAAGAGTCTCCCGCCAAGGGCGACCATGGTGCCGGGCAATACTATCGGCTCTTTGAAGAGGCGCTAGAGCAAGAAACGACTGGGCGGACCTCTACCGTCAGCGATCAAGAGAAATCGAGTTTGTTGGAAGCATGCGAGGAAATGACGGTTCGATGGCTCCGCGGCGACCCAGAGACGCGCGAGGCCTTCAGGACTATCACAGACGCTGTAGCGCAGGGTCACCGACAAACCCTAGACCAAGTCGGCGTGCAGTTTGATCGCAGATTCTTGGAGAGCGCGGCGGTAAACCGTATCCACGAGATGGTAGAGAAAGGACTATCGCTCGGCGTATTCAGGAAGAACAGCCAGGGCGCCATCGTTGCGGATCTGAAGGCATTCAACAATACTGAGCCGATGATTGTTCGTCCGAACGGGATTCCCGTTCATCTTGGGATCATCGCGGCTCACAACGCTGTCGTCGCTGAGGAGTACGCGTTGCATGGGACGATCGGGCTAGAGGGCAGCGAATTCGGTGACTTCTTACAAGTCTTAACCTGGGTCATCGGATTGCTAGGGTACCAGCCGATGGATGGCAGTGTCCTCGTCAACTATGGAATGGTCACCAGGGGTGGTGAAGACGTGAGTTCGTCGAAAGCCGACGCGCCGTTGATAGACGACGTTCTCCAGAGGATTGGAAAGGAATTGTCCTCTCGCCTGCCAGGGCGGGAAGCTCATCTTGCCCTGGGCCCGAACGGCGCGACGCGCCTGGCTCTAGCCAACTTGAAGTTCTTCCTACTGCTGATAGCGCTACATCGAAATATGGCATACGACGAGAAGCGGTTGTTACAGATACGGGGGAAATGCGGCGTGTCGCTGTTGCGGGGTGCAGCCCGGCTTTCAGAGTTTGAGGAGTGTCCCGGAGCCTGTGCCGGCGCTGGACTGAACCTGACGCGGTCCCAGCGGATTCTGCTTTTGGACATGTTCCGCTCACCTTTGGCGCTTGACGAGGCCATCACCAAGATTCAACCCCATAGGTTGGCACAGTCGGCGTATGACTTGGTGCGACATGCTGAGGTCGCGCTGGATGAAGGTGACCGATTGGCGGACAAGAATAAAGCGCTTGTTCGCACCATGTTTGCCGCGTGTCTGGTGATACTGCGGCGTTACCTGTGGTTGCTGAACATTGCGGAGGTCGATAGTGCGCTCTCCGAGGTGGACTCGAGCTAAGGGACACGCGGATACACCTCACCCTATGTCGTTAGAAGAATGAGCGACGTTGGACACTCGGATGTCCTTGGAAGAAAGGCGGTCAAACTATGACACTAGAGACTGTTGATTCACGCAGTCATGACGTGGCGCTGCTCGAGACTCCAGGTGTTCGATTCTCGAACGCGCCTCCAATCGATATCCCTGCCCTGTTGATAGTCCGGCATTTCTTTCCTCCCATGTGCATGCTGGAAACGGGATACGGCGAGGCAACAATTGCACCCAGTTCCTTGGCCCGCGTAACCCCCCATAAGGCGCCGCGAAGTACTCGGAGGCGGATGATGCCAGCAAGATCTTCGGCGTTGACAAGGGTGACGCCTCTAGGCACCACACGTGTATGAGCCGAGGGCCAGGAGTCCAGTACAGGGGCCATATGCGCGCCTGGAGTAGAACACGCCTATGCACGTACCTTTAATTGTGACTAGGCCGTTCCACGCTGCTGTGGATGATTTCACTCAACTCCGCCCGTTCGCCGCGCGCAACATGATATACCGCGATGTCCGGGTCCGCGGACAACCAATGGTGTTTGCTATCGATCCGTGGACCCAGCGCTGGTGCATCATATCCTCGGTGGCGAAACGCCTGATGGACATCGCGGACGGGAGAATACTGCTGTCGGACATCGCTGCGTATCTGTCATCATTCGACAATGCCATCGGTTACCGTGAGACCGCGCAATTGGAATCAGACCTTCGTGGCCACGGGTTGGTGTTCCTAAACGAAGAAGAACACCGTGCCAGTGGCGGATCGGTGTATCGGAAGACCGACTTGGTGGGTCTTCACCTCGAAATTACCAACGCATGCAACTTGCGCTGTGCCCATTGCTACGTGAGTTCGGGCAAGGAGTTGCCGAGCGAACTAAGCACCGAGGAAATCCTCCGTGTCATTGATCAGTTACCAAGCTTCTGCGGCAAGAGGATAGCGATATCCGGCGGTGAACCCACCCTCCGTCGAGACTGCGCAGCCATCATCGAATACTGTACCGTCACGTGCGGCCACCACGTTGACCTTTGCACAAACGGCATCAGGTTTCCCCAGGAATTGTCAGATCAAATCATTCGCCTCAAGAGGCGCACCTCGTCCAAAATCAGGATTCAGGTGAGTCTGGAAGGGGCACGGGCGGAAACCAACGACTTAGTAAGAGGCGACGGCTCGTTCAATGCAACGATGAAAACGCTCGACATGTTCAAGAGTTCTGGTCTCAATCGCTCTGCGGTGTTGTTTGTGTGCGTAACCAAGCAGAACATTCATGAAATCGAGCGTATTATCGCCTTGGCCGAAAGCTGCGACGTCGCAATGCTTGTCTTTTCTCAATGGCAAAGACAAGGCAACGCTGCGAACGTCTCCTGGGACCAAATCGGGCCTTCTACCGAAGATTGGGTGAAGGCGGGTGAGTTACTACTACAATATAGAGGTCCGCGCCTTCAGGTATTCGGGAATTTCTTTGGCGATCTCAGCAACAATGCGTACGGGCGGTATTCGCTGAACTCACCATTATTCCCGAAGCACATCTACTCTTATAATGCGGTGCCGCGCATGGCGCCTGATGGCGCCGTGTTTGCAGACCAGCTCTGGGTCGACAAAACGTGGAGCCTTGGGAACATCCGTGAACATACCCTAGAAGAGCTATTTGACTCGCCCCGCTTCTATGCCCAACTTGAGGTGATGAAAGCCAGGACAAGCAACGTTGAGGACTGCAAGAAATGCCCATGGAGCAGTCTGTGTGAGTGCGGATCCCCGGGCCACACCTATTCCGAGTACGGGCGTCTGGACGGAAAGGACGTATTTTGTGAATCGCGCAAATATTGGTTCGAACGGTTCGTCCAGCACTGTGTGAGCCAGGCCGATGCCATCGACACGCCACAGCCAAGTTGAGCGGATCAAACATGATCAACCTAGCCTCAGACTCAGCGACCGATCGCGTGCGGCGGCTGGAGTCGCAGACAAGCCGGTCGTACACGTCGGAACGATTGGCCACGTTGATCATGGCAAGACGACGCTGACAAGCGCGATCACGCTGGTGCAGGCGTCGGACGGACTAGCTTGTGAACGTCCGTTTGCCTCTCTTGACAAGCGTCCTGAGGAACGCCGGCGTGGAGTCACCATCTCAAATGGTTACTGCACGTTCGACACAGAACGGTATCGGTATGTTCACGTGGATTGTCCTGGTCATGTGGACTACATCGACGAGATGATCGTTGGCGCAGCCCAGATGAACGCAGCCATTCTGGTAGTCAGCGCCATCGATGGCCCCATGCCTCAAACGCTCGAACATCTCCTGCTCGCGCATCAGGCGGGGGTCAACGACATCGTTGTTTTCTTATCCATGATGGATCGAATTGAGGACATTGAGGAAGCGGAGATCATAGAGGAGGAGACGCGTACACTCCTCGATCGGTGCGGGTACGATGGCGGGACGGTCCCTGTGGTTCGTGGCGATGCGCGCGCCGCGATGGCGCACCCGCGCGATCCGACGAAAACCAGTTCTATAGTCGAACTGCTTTCGGAACTTGATAGGACCGTATCAATCCCGTCCTGGGATGCCGACGGGCCATTCTTCATGCCGATAACCGAGTCTTTCTCGATACAAGGACGCGGGACAGTGCTGACCGGCCGTATCGATCGCGGCACGGTGCGGATTGGAGATGAATTGGAGGTAAGCGGCGGCTTGGCTCCGATCGAACCCGTTAAGGCCAAGGCCATCGAGTGCTTTCGTCAGAGTCTTACGGCAGCCCGCGCCGGAGATTTGATAGGAATCCTTGTATCAGGTGTCTCAGCCGAACGCAATCGGCGCGGCCGTGTGCTCAGCGTCCCGCGTGGGACGCGGCTACATGACTTCTTCTGGGCAGACATCCGCGTTCTCAAGAGTGATGAGGGCGGTAGGAGCACACCAATTGAGAACGGATTTCAACCCTACTTCCATCTTCGAACGGGGAGCGTTACCGGCGAACTCATGTTGCCAAAGCGCCACCGCAAGGCACCGCCGGGAGACTCCCTTTCGGCGCGCGTCAAACTGTTCAGACCAGCTGTTCTCGAAGTAGGGTGGAATTTTTCGGCCCGCGATGGCGGCTGCACAGTGCTGCTTGGAACAATACGCGAGTTCATAGATTGAAGTGACTGGCATCCGCCAAAAGAAAGGGGCATAGATAACTGAAGAGCCGCATACTTGACGGTTTCTTGAGTTTTCACTGCGCGCCCGTAGCTCAACGGCAAAATGGGATCGGCCACGTGACCGTGTTCTGCCAAGGTTGTCGTCGCCTGGCGGAACACGTGCGCGGGGAAATCTCAAGAGCGTCGGCCTCGGGAGCCGAAGATTGCGGGTTCGAATCCCGCCGGGCGCACCATCCCAAAGTGCCTGGCCACGCGAGTGATGCCGCAAGCCTCCATCAAGATGACAGCTGCCAGAAGCCGTCGGGTGCCAAGATCTCATCTGTATCTGGAGAGTTTCCCTGGGATATTCTGAGAACCTGCTTCACGACGCGAGAAGTAGGTTCGCTACCGGTTGACTTGCTGCTGCGAGGCCGACCGAGAAGTCGATCTGCCTGCCCTGCTGCTCTTGGCCAACGCCATCGTGCAGTTCGCGGTGCCGATGGGAGCGAGGTGCCGGGCTTACGAGTAGGACGGCGCCGCCAGCGGCTACAGTCAGCAGGCGACGTGGCGTCGGCGGCGACCAACTTCGGGTGTGAGGATACCTCCTTTTGACTGACTGAGCCCTTCGAGGGCTCCCCTTTTCTTCTGAAATGAACGCACACTAAGTGATGCTCCTATGTGCAAGGGGGTCAAGCTGCTTTTTCTGCCAAAGCTGCTGTTTGGGCTGGCTGGCACTCCTGCCAAAGGCGCCAGATGGCGCGAATAACGAACCGCCGCAGGGCCCTGTGAGCCTCACGACGCGTCTTCCCCTCAGAGAGACGCCGGTCGATGTACGCCCTGGCTGCAGGCAGGTGGTGCGCCTGGGTCAGCACGATACGATAGAGCACGGCATTGAGCCTCCGATTGCCGCCTCGGTTCAGGCGATGGCGCACAAGTCCAGCGGAAGACGCCTCCAGAGGCGCCACGCCGGCGTAGGCGGCCAGCTGCGCGTCAGTCGCGAACCGATGACCGGGCCCAAGGATGCCCGCCAAGGTCCCGGCGGCGAGGAACGCACACTAAGTGGGGATCGTGCGCGTTGGCGAGCGGGGGCCAGGCCAATTGCGGGTCCCGGACGCGTGACGTGCATCCGGAGCCATCGTGCCTGACCGCCTGATATACTTGTGGGGGCTCAAAATACATCCGGCTTGCTCACCTCATACCGGAGCAGCCGCAAGACTGCTGCGGATGGAGTCTTGACGCCCCACAGGAGCGACAGCCACTCGAAAGCGGTCATGGAGCAGTCGTAGCCGGTTTGCCGCCGGCGATGGACGGTTCGACCGCTAGCTTATGCCTCACGAGAGCAAGCGGTCCGTTCGACTCCACGAGGCCCTGAAGCATACCCAGTACGTCCCTACAAAGGCGCTCGTCGAGTTCGGCGCGTACAGGGTCGTTTGCGATCTCATTGACCGGCCTGAGGGGACGATCCTTCAAGTCTTCGAAGATGCTGACGGCCGGTGCGAGCGCCTCTTTTGACAAGGCAGTCACTTCTAGCACGGGCAACGTCTGCAGCGCGGTGATACCAATGCTTCCTCGGCCGGCCTGAGGCTTGTTCGCGTGCCACCAGTGAAGAAGGAGGCCAAGCGTGCAATTGCCCCACAAAGTCAAGACGCGTTCTTCGTCGGCGCTTGCCAGGCTGATGGAAGGCCATGATCGCCCACCAATAGTCCTTTTCGCTGTGAACTGCATTGCGGTCGACTGGCTGTTGAATCGAAGGTCGCGATTGAAATGGCAATGCGAGGCGGTGTTCGCTATCTGGTCGACTCTCTGGCGAATCGACGCCTCTTCGGCGGCATCCTTCCACTTGCGCATTATCCCTTCGCTGTCCCCTTCGAACTCAAGGCACCTTTCGCGGTCAGCGTCGTGATGCCACAACACCCGGTATGTCGGCACCGCCTTTGGCTTGAGGTCACGAATCTCGAACGGCCCTCTTACTCCTCCCGATGCTGTGTCTGCATTGATGTCCATGTGGTAGGGTCCGATCTTACCGATCTGTGCCACGGTCGAGATCGTGACCTGCGGAGCGTTGCTCCTGGTCATGCCAGGTAGCCAAACTAGCCCACTCTCGGCTAGTTGATAAGCGGCCTGAGCGAGAGCCGGATCTGAAATGCGAGCGACGTTCCAAGCGCCTTGAGGAGGCAGAGGCGCATCTAGAGCATATCCAATCCGGTCGTTGCCGAAGTAGATAGGAGTTCCGCCGACCGGGCCATCTTCGAGCTTGCGAAGCCCGCCCGTGATGCTCTGGAGAACCTGTGCCGCCGCAGTCGCGCCAGTGATCGGCGAGTCTGGTCTGGCGTCAAGCACAACGAACGTCGCACGTTCGCTCTTCTGGCCCGTCTTACGGCCAATGACCAGACACTCACCCATCCCCGTGTCTGCCGAGAAAGAAAGCGCGTCGTCCCGAGCCCCAGCGATGGACACGAAAATAAGGTCTCCGTAGGACTCCCTCAGTAACTGCCGGGACTTCTCCCAAGCTTCACCCGACATCAAGCTCAATGGCATCACAAGGGCCAGCGTCCCGCCGTCCTTGAGTTTGCGGTCCGCAAGAACCAGAAATGCGCTCGCCTCGCCTGCGTTACCGTGATAGCTCGTACCACGAAGCAACTTCTCCATGGCCTTGACCATGGCACTCTGTTCCGCTCCCGAACTCTCGAAGGCGGCGAACATCGGATTCGGAACGCCTATCTTCTTGCCTTCATGACCTGTGTCCCTTGTGAACGGCGGGTTCATCAGAATAAGGTCGAAGGATTCATGCGGCAATGTGACTCTCACATCTCGTCGAGATGGGCCTGCCCCTCCAACTGCCTCCCCACCAGCCACAACATCAAGTGCCCCGGTTAACCCAATTGCGTCGAACGCTTGCTGCTCACTCAATAGGTCCAAAGAGCCGAGCGCAATTCGCCCACTGCTTTGCCTTCCGTACTCGACCGCAATAACTGAGCTTTGGTTAAATGTAACGGTCGGATGGGCGGTAGCGAGCATGGAAGCGGTCAGGTGCGCGGCCGCGGGCAGTACGTCACAGCCAAAGAGCGCGGAGGCCATCATCGACGGGTGTAATTTCTCAGCGTCCCCGCCGGCCGCCTCGTGGAGCTGACTAATCCGCTGATATGCAGCGGAGAGAATTGTCCCCGTCCCGCAGGCAAAGTCGGCTAGCCGCAGATCCTTAACCCCCTCCGGGTCTGACCATGAGCCATTGGCAGGAGTTCGCGTGGACACAACGGCCAAGCCAACCAAGAGTGCTGCGGAAGATGGCTCCGTGTAGTAGGCGGCGAGGAACTTACGATCTACGATAAGCCGTTGAAACACCGCCCCCGTGAGGTCATGCGAGCGCAAGAGACGGTCCTCGATCAACTCATCGGCTGTTGCAGCTAGACGCTCGATTATCGCCCGAGCATTTTGAGCCGGCAAGACACTGAGAATTCTCTCTGCGATATCGAAGATGGCCCAGTAGTTCACGGCGAGTATCTTCTTCCACTCATCGATGACAACGTGCTTGTTCATGCCCCCTGGTAGAGCCCTTAGCTCGTCTCGGGTGCGAACAGAGCTTAGAGCCCCCGGGCCATGTGTTACGCTCTCTTCGAATAGGAGAGCGTTAGTTAAGATGGCCATCGCCATCCTACGGGTCTGCTCACTGTCCTCTTGTCGAAGGTGTTTGCAGATCTCCTGAACGCTTCCCGGATGTTGAACCACAACGTCGCTGAGCATGCCAGCAGCCTCGCTGACGCCCTGAGCAAAGGTGCGCGCCGCCTGGTCTACTATCTCAGGTGGTACTGAGGCTGACTGGGCGAGTATTGAGATCTCGACGGGCCCTCCGCGGAGCCAGCCGCTCCGCGGCCAGCGAACGTAGTCGGTCGGACCTTTCCCTGCGTACACACAAATCTCGAAATCGTTCGCGTTGGTGATCTCACATCTAAGCGCCGCTCCGCCTTCGTTTCGTAGTCTCTCCGGCATCCGGATAGCCAGCGAAGAGAGTATCGGTCCGCCGGTGGTCTTAAGTTGCTGGCCGAGTCTTTCCCTAGCATCTGACTCGACGCTTGCGGCGGGGACGACCTCGGTCTCGATTACTACGGGAGAAACGTTCGGTTCAACGATGAGAATGTCGGGTTTCTTACCGGCGCCTCCAAACACGCCCGTATTCTCGGACCTTACGACTCCTTTGGGTCGCCAGAGACTCCGCGTCTCTGCAAGGACAGAGGCAAGGGCATCATTGATGGTGGGCTCAGTGGTTGCCATCTCCCTCTCCTGATCGGTAATGGTCCCGCTCCGGTGCCAGCGGCCTGAACTCTGTCTGCGCCAGCGGACGCCAGAAGTTCACCTCATCCAGGCGTCCATCCACCGCCACGCTCTGAAGGAATTCGAACCAGTGGCTATCTATCAGCGCCACAACAGCGTTTTGGCCAGCCATCGTAAAGATTCTACCGCTGCTGCGGCGGACGTGAGCCTCGCGAGTCACTGAACGCCCGACCCAGAGGCTGTCGCTTGCCAGACAGCCGTCGCGCAGCCAGCTCGGGGTCTTGCCAGAACATCACTGGACGTACCATCCAGCCCGATTCTCGGTTGCTGGAGCTCCTCTGGGTCCCCAGATGAAACCTCGCGGCGACAGAAGGGAATAGAGTTCTTTGCCACCGACGACCCAGAGGCATCCGCCACGGGGCCGGTCGTCGATCACTTCGAGCCCCCGGGAACGAAGCAGGGCCGCAAGCCCCTCCACCTGCTCCTCTTCCCCATCCAGCTCTTTCTTGGAGAAGAAAGCACTCTTGAACATCGACCCCAGCCGGGCAAGGCGCCCCGCCTCCTTTGGGACGGTCCTGGGGTCGGCCACGAGTTCGGCACTTGTGGCGGAGGCGCCGGCGGAGTCGCCCACAACGTTCTCTTCGAACTCTTGTAGGATCCTGTCCAGTTCGTCCTCAGCGATCTCCTCCTCAGCTTGTTCATCAGGCGTTCTCGGCACGAAAGAATCGCTTGAGACGCGCCGCAATCTACGATTGCATTGCGTCGCGAAAACCAGGCTCGCCAATTTGACAACTCGTCGGAGCTTGCCCATTTCCGCGACGATAACCGTCAAGGGAACCGGCGTGCCTGTCGCCTCGTAGTGGCTCTCGACTATGTCCGCGACCGCGTCAAACAGCGTCTTGGAAGGGCGCTCATACCCCCACTCCTCGAGGGCGTACGTACCCTTAACTCCAATCCAGACGACACCGTGCTTCTGGTAACTAAGGGCAGCGTGAACAGTATGCTCAGAGGAGAGGTCATCAGGGAACAAGCGGTTGTATACTTCCGTGACTGCTGTATAGTGGGCCGGTTTCCCGATCTCACGTAGCGCGAGATACACCCTTTGGCCCTTAGTGGCGCGCTGGGCCCTTGCAGCGCGCCCTTGGCGGAATTCTGCAATAGTCTCAGCGATAACCCTCAGATCAGCGTCCACCAGGCAGAATTGACCCTCAGAGTCCAAGTGATCTGCTATGGTATCGGTGGCAATCAAGTCAGGAGGCCATCCAGAAAGATCCAGGACAGCAGCCTCGTCTGGCGAAGCCCCAAGAACCACCCGGTCTGTGCCTGGCACCTCCCATTGAGGGATGCCCGCGTGCTTGGCGATGAATCTCTTGAGAGATGTCCCCGGAGAATCAGTCCTGAAAATCAGGCTACCGTGTCTGCACATGACGTCGGAGAGCAGAGCCACGAGGAGAGGCCGCATGAATGCTCGACGCCTCCTCCAATGAGCCTTCGGCGGTTTCATCTCAAGTTGGCGAACACGTTCTCTTGTCACACCCAGCCTAGATCCAATCTGTTCGAGAGTCTCCCTCTCACCGGTCAACAGCCCTTCCCTCGCTTGCACGACATAGGCAGTCCTGTCGCCGAACACGGAGAGACTCTGTTGAACCAACCCACGTAGCCGCGCTTCAGACGGCGCTCTGGGTTCTCGCAGTTCGACGGAGGTCTGCAGCAGGTTCGCAGCAAGCTTCGAGTAGAATGGGAGCATAGACGATAGGAGATGTGCTATGGGGAAAACATATTGGCCAGAGGTGTGAGCGTATCCACAGAAGCCGAAACGTTCCCCAAACTCGACGATCTCCGGCGGCGGGACATCCCATCGGCCAGGGTGTCGAAGAGAGCTCATAGCAACCGCTAATTGGCCCTGGTCGAGCCTCGCCTGACCAGCTTGAGCTAGTCGGAAGCTTAGGTGGATGAACCAGCGAAACAGAGCGCTCTCCGGCAAGAACAGGTCGCCATTGGATTCCTCTTGGCCTAGCGGGATGAACCTACGGTCGCTCAGGAGAGTCCGTTGAAGTACCTCACGGTCGATCTCGGAGTCTGCGAAATCCAGTAGTTCCTGGAGAGTGAACGAGCGTGCCCACGAGGCAAATGTGTCCAATTCGTTGGCAATCCCGTCGGTATCCATCGTCCTCTATCCCGGCGGCAGCCCATCTCGCAGTCTTTCGGCAGCCTTACGCGTTCCCTTCTCGCAGCGCCCCCAGTTCAACGACTCAGGGACCAATGCTTCGTCGGGAAGATATCGCCGAAAGATAATGGCCTTCTCAAGCCACTTTCGTTTTGCGCCGAGGTCGCGCACAAGATGATCGTAAAGACGATCGATCTGCAAGGACAGCTCCTGCAACTGGCTGGTCAGCTCGAATATTGCGTCCCCCAGGCGCCAGATCTTGCGTGCGGGCACGAGCTTGCCATCCGCTCTGCACGCCTGGATCTCCGCTATGACGGATTTCATTGTCATCGTGGCACGCTCATACACCTTGGCCGCTTTCCGCAGCACGAGCTCGGGATCCCCTTGCCCTGAAACCAGCCCTTGCATGGACAGCAGGGCCACAAATTGCCCGTTTGTGGGCTCGAAGGCGACAAACGCCAGCTTGTCCCGAGTCACTTCTTCCCCCAGGCTGCCATCATTTCGTCTACGAACTTCCACCCATCATCGTTTTCCGCGCCAGCTAAGAATCTCTGTATCGCACTCGCTATCGCAAAAAGATCGTGGAGTGTTCTTGCCCTGCTGTCGGAACGGGCTTTCGCATAGGACGGGTGCCCTGTGTTGATGCATACGTTGTTACCGGCGACCCAAGCAAGGTCGACTAGATCAGCCCGTTCTTCAAAGGCGATCTTAGGGCCGCGCGGTGCGGTTCGGCTGATCGGCTTCGCTGGCTTCGTTCCGCTGTCTCGATCCTCAACAAGAGCTTCGCCTGGCTCATCCCCTACGTCCACTGGCCCTGCGCCTTCTCCTGCGCTGCCCTCGCCCACAGGGAACGTGACCTCGATGCCCTCGTGAATGCTGGCAGAGATCGCCCCAGTATCGCTTTCCTCAAGGACGGCCTTTCTAGTGCGGAATCCGAAGAAGTCAGAGAGCTGTGGGATGTCCAGCAGAATCTTCTTCAGTTCCCTTTCCAATTTTGCTCCCTCATCCGTCCCGGCGATCTCCGCTGGCTGAATTCCCAGCTCACCCAACCAAGTCTTGAACTCTTCTCTGATCGGGCCGTACAGCCGCTCGAATTCCCGAGGCTTCGATCTCCTCATGAAGTCCGTCTTCGCAGTGGTCAAGAAGTTCACGAAAGCTCGAACCTCCACAAGTCCAATTATGCGCGGTCCAAGGGTGCCGGGAAACTGGTTGAAAAGGTCTGGCTTTATGACCTTTCCTCGTGTGCAAAGCAACAGGCCGCAATAGTCAGGTCCCAAAGGATACTCAGATGCAGCCAAGCCGACGACGCCGTAGCCGACCCTCTTGCTGCCCTTTGTGGGGTAGAACTTCCTGACCTCGCTGAGAGCAAAGTCGGTCGCTATGTTGCCAGGTTCAAGGACTTCGCCGTTGACTATGAACCTGAGTTTACTCGAATAGATCCCCATCCGCTCATACAGATCGAGGAACTCTGTGTCCAGGAGGGCAAGGTAGTGACGCCGCAGTAGCTCGACTAGGTCCTCTCTTCTGCCATAGGGGATTACCGCATTAGGCTTGAATGTAACGGCCACTCGGGTGCCCATTCCTTGCAGATGCTTGGGCCGAATGTCCTCCCATATGAGTTTCTTGGCCGATTGAAGATACCAGTCAGAGGCATCAGAGAACGATTCGCTGCGAGTCTCAGTCACAACCCTGTTGGCGATGTTGAAGCTAACCTTTGCGCCGACACCTGCAAAGCCTATGCCCGTGCCCCGCGTCTTCAAACCTGCCGCGAAGTCGTGATACTGTTCAAACTCAGCAGCATCCATACCCTTGCCGTTATCCGTGACGATAAGGACTCGGTCTCGAGGATCAAAATCCACAGAGATACGCGTCGCTCCTGCGTCCAAGCAGTTGGCGATAAGTTCCACAAACACGACCTCAGCCACGTCGAACGGATACATTTCGGCCAGATCGCGGATTAGGTTCTGATAGTTGACACTGCTCTCATGTATGCCCATCGTAGCCCCCTCTCCGCCAGGTTACGCGCCGCCCGTCAATCTGCTGAAGGCGTCGCTCTACTTGTCCCCACGCCCGAGAAGGCGCTCTCTGGCTACCGGGCCCGCCAAGGATGTGGATGAGCTGGCACGACCGCCTCAGGCTATGAACGTGCGTCGTGTGCTCAAGCGGGGGCTGGCGCACCGGGACACATTCACACGAACCCGTACAGCACGACGCCATCGTATCTGACACTTCTATTACTGTCAACGGCGAACCAGGCTGATGCGTCGCGCGATCCTACTCGCGGGCGCGAGGACTCGCAAGCGCGGTGCTGTAAGACGCTCCTCTTGCTGAAGCTCGTACGGGCGTTCGCTGGGCCCTTATCCGCACGCGCGGCACTATCAGGTCATAGTGCCCGCAAGCGGTCGTCTGGCATGTTGCTCATCACTCGGCTATCGTCACCTTCACGTTCGGCAGCGCTGCCTTGAGACTTTCGCAGAAGGCAGCGGCTCTCGTGTACAGGAATGCTCGATAGTCGGAAGCCAAGAAACTGTCTCGCTCAATATAGTCGCGGGGAATCAGGTGGGAATCGAGGATGTTTGAGAAGCCCCTCACATCTCTGAACTGCTGGAAGTAGTCCAACGGATTCTTGTCGCTGATCTGGATGTTCGTCTTTGCCCGCAAGAAACATATGTTCATGAGGCTGTCGGGGGAGGCATCGCTCGGCAATCCCCGGACGTTTCTGAGGAAGTTCTGCGGGTAAATGTGATGCAGATTGGGCGCCTGGGACATAAGGAGATAGACGTTGTCGAGAACCTCGGCCTGTGGATCGCTGAAATCAACAGGGCGCTGATTCGCTAGCCAGGCGAGGACTGCACGGCTGAGGGTGTTGCGATAGTAGTAGCTTGTCTGCACAAGCTGGCTCAATGAAAGCGTCAGGGGCGCGATTTCGACTGGCTCATTCGCCTCCAATTGGGCAAAGAAGCCTGACGCGTGCTCATAGACCAAGGTCGAATTGCGGAAGTCCTCTACGAAGGCCATGCGCCAGAACCATTGTCGGGCGAGTTCACGATTCGGCGACCTGTTCTCGTGAAAGTACGAGCATACGGGTATGGCGAGATACGCAAAGGGCAGCATGCCTGGACCGACTATCTTCTGATCCGCCAGAAACTTGATGGTTTCCAGGATCGTCTTCTGGCAGTCCGACCAGTTCTGTTCCAAGTGCTCCGTCGTCAGGTTGTCCAGTGCGGCGGGTGTGATCCCAAAGGGATTTCTCTTTTCCGTCGACGTCTTCCGCAGGCACATCGAGACCATTTGGATGACGGTAAGGTTGTCGACCTCACGCCACCTGCTGCCGCTGTCTGTGAGGATGGACGTGAGTCCCCCAAGATAGTCGCGAAGGTAAAAGCCGGCGTAGTTAAGGGATTCATCGGGATTCCGATACGTACGAGCAACGATGATGTCTACGGGGTCGAGACGTTTGCCCTCCTGGTTGATCCGCTCGAAAATCTCGCAGACCTCGTTGACCTCCACACCTCTGATCCGGATCACCGACAAGCGATAGTCGGTGAACAGCCGCCGGAGCTGCTGAAGATTGTGCTCCATGTCGGCGTTGAACCCGTCGACGGCTGATATCTCCTTGTAGAAGGTGAATTCCCAATTCGGCACGTCTCGGACCCGGATCAGCAACCGCTCATCAGGAACCCGCAGTCTGCGCCATTCAAGTTGGCTCGCAAAGAAGAACTCGGCATTCGTAGCATCGAAGTACAGCGTGTAGTCGAACTCCTCGTTGTCCTCGACCCGCCCTTTGCCGCCCAACATACAGACCAGGAGTGACGTGCATCGTTGTTGCCCGTCTAGAATGTACTTCCATTCCTCGAACTTCTTCACCGTGTCTTCGTCATGCGGGAAGACGAACCCTCCGAGCTTCCGATGGGTGTGCAAGTAGGAGTCGGTCTCCCAATAGAGGATGCTGCCAATGGGATAGAATTTGAACATGCTGTCCCACAGCTTGAGAATGCTTTTCGGCTCCCACACGAATTCCCGCTGAAACGTAGGGATGAGGAACTTGTCCTCCTGAAGCTGTTTGACAATCTCCTCGATCTTCATGTCTTCAGTTCCGATGTCACGCGTGAGATTGGACATGGTGTGCCACCTCCCTCTCCTAGCGGGGATTCTTCGGCCCTAGTTTACGTTGTGTTGACGATGTTGTCTAACATGTACACTATTGCGCCATAGTGTTTCACCCACCCACACCCTCTCAGTGTTGGCCTAACCTCCCCCGTGTGAACGCTAGACACGCAGCCGGTGCAGTGGCTACAATTGTGTTCAGGACATGCCGAGTATGTTCGGCTCCTTCATCCCGTGACGTAGCCGCCCGCTCGATCTCCGTCTGTGGATTGAAACATGGGCACATCGATCCGGTCGCAGCTGTTTCGGGTCTTCGACACAGAAACCACTGGGCTGGACCCAAGGACTGATGCCGTCGTTGAACTCGCTTGGGCCATCATGCGCGGCGATGGAACGATCCTCTCATCCAACACCACGCTGATCAATCCCGGTCGCCACATTCCTGCGGATGCATCGAGAGTCCACGGGATCTTCGACAGGGATGTAGCTCAGGCACCGACGTTCGAGCAGGCAGTCGAGAAGTACACGGACCTCTACGTGCCCACCCTCCCTGCCGTTTGCCACAACGCGAGCTTCGACTCTGTTCTGCTCCGCCGATCGCCGCGACTTGCCGACGGCAATCCGAGGTTCCTGTGCACGCTACGCCTAGCCCAGAATCTTGTGCCCGGATGCAGGTCCTACAGATTGGATTCCCTCCGCTCGTCTCTTGGACTTGGCGCGCATGTCGAGGGGCCGGTTGCACACCGGGCTGCAAACGATGTGGCCACTGCCTCTCTCCTGTTGAAGCATTTGATTGACCGCTACCTGGGTGCGGGTTATGCGGACGAAATTGACGGACTGTTCGAGGTCGCGACCATCCAGCGCATGCCGTTTGGGAAGCACGAAGGCAAGTTGCTGACCGACGTGCCGCCAGACTACGTGGACTGGCTCTTGACCCGCGACATCGATGATGATCTCAGGTCTGCCCTCGAGAGCGCTGATTGACGTCTCGCGTCGCCTCTTCATCCCTTGACTTCCTGGCACACAGAGCGAACATGGTCGCTGAACCAAGAACAGGAGGAAACGACCATGACCGCCACGCTAGTGCCTTTCGATGAGTCCCTGCCCGCCTGGGAGCGGGCCCTCTACGCCTTCCTGGCCGAGAAGGAGCGGCGCAGCGGCTCCCGCCGCACGGTCGAGGGCTACTCCCGCATGCTCCAGCACATCTTCGGCGCGCTCGGCAAGCCGCCGGACAAAGTGACGAGCCAGGAGGTGTTCGCCATGGCCCAGGGCTGGCCCAAGTAAGGGACTACATCACCATGGTTACTCCGGCCATTGCCCCCCAGAGGCCCCAGAATCGAAATGTGACGGCCTCTATACATGGGGCCCAGCCGGCCGCGCGGCCCTCCCTGCCTTGGTCGCCTCGCCTACAGCCACCACTCCAGCCGCCGTGCGTGGCGGTCGCTGTACCCGGCCTCCAGCGCTGCCTCGTAGACCGACAGGCCGCGCTCTAGCCCCTCCCCCAGCTTCGCCCGCTTCTCAGGGTCGGGACAAAATAGGTACCACTCATCCCGCAGCAGGTGGGGCCGTAGCCGTCGGTCTACCCGTCGCCCTTTCTTGCGTCTCCTCCGTGTCACTGCAGGGTTGTCCTCCGTGTCGCTCCCGTGTCATCGTTCGTGTCCAGTTCAGTGGTGCTGATGGGGCGCTAGATTCGACGCTGCCTCTGAGGGCGGGCAGCCGTAGATTCGGTGGGGGCTTAGCACGCGTCCTCTCATGCACGCCGTGCCTCTAGGACGAATGGAACGCCCCGTATTGTGTTATTGTGACCCCACAATGACCATCGTTGGCCTGCCTGACACCGCCGTTCAGGAGGCCAAGGAGCGGGTGCGCTCGGCTATCCGCAACTGCGGCCTCACCTTCCCCCAGAAGCGCATCACGGTCAATCTCGCCCCGGCCGATATCCGCAAGGAGGGCCCGGCCTACGACCTGCCCATTGCGATTGGCATCGTCATCGCCTCGCAACAGGTGGCAGCGGACGCTTCCAGCAGTCTCTTCTTGGGGGAGCTATCGTTGGATGGGCAGGTGCGCCATACGCATGGCATACTGCCCATGGCGGCCCTGGCCAGAGAGCGGGGCATCGGCAGCGTCTTCGTTCCGGCGGCCGACGCTTGCGAGGCGGCCCTCATCGAGGGGGTGGAGATCATCCCGGTGGCCAGCCTGGGTCAACTGGCGGCCCACCTCCAGGGGTTGGCTCCCATTGCTCCCTTCGACCGCGAGGCGGCGGCCGCCCCCACGGCCGAGCCCTTGTGGGAGGGGGTGGACTTCTGCCACATCAAAGGGCAGGAGCACGTCAAGCGCGCCCTGGAGGTGGCGGCGGCCGGCGGCCACAACGTGCTCATGAGCGGCCCGCCCGGCGCTGGCAAGACCCTCCTGGCGCGCGCCCTGCCCTCCATCCTGCCGTCGATGACCAGCGGCGAGGCCCTGGAGGTGACCAAGGTCTACAGCGTGAGCGGCCTCCTGCCCTCCGACCGGCCACTGATCAGCCAGCGGCCCTTCCGGTCACCCCACCACACCATCTCTAACGCCGGCCTGGTAGGGGGAGGGCGTCAGCCGCGACCGGGGGAGATAAGCCTCAGCCATCGGGGGGTGCTCTTCCTGGACGAGCTGCCCGAGTTCGGCCACTCGGTGCTGGAGGCGATCCGCCAGCCCTTGGAGGATCGAGTGGTCACTGTCAGTCGCGCCCAGGGCAACGTTACCTTCCCTGCGAACTTCATGCTGGTGGGCGCCATGAATCCCTGCCCGTGCGGCTTCTGGGGTGACCCCACCAAGGAGTGCACCTGCTCGCCCCTGACCATCACGCGCTACCAGAAGCGCATGTCCGGCCCCCTGCTGGACCGCATCGACATCTTCGCCGACGTGCCGCGGGTGGAGTATGAGAAGCTGGCCGACGACGCTCTCGGCGAGCACTCAGAGCAGGTGCGCCAGCGCGTGGAGAGAGCGCGGTCGCGTCAGCAGCAGCGGTTTGCTGGCACCAGGCTGATCTGCAACGCCGAGATGACCCCCCTTGAGGTCAGGCAGCACTGTCAGGGCGTACTGGAGGATGGTGCCAAGTCGCTGCTGCGGCTGGCCATGAACCAGTTGGCACTATCGGCGCGCTCCTTCCATCGCGTGCTGAAGCTGGCGCGCACCATCGCCGACCTGGCGGGCTCGGAGGCCATCACCACGCCCCACGTGGCGGAGGCCCTCCAGTACCGCCAGCGCGGCAGCGGGTGAGGAGCGGCGGCGTCGGATTGTAGGGCGTCGGCCGAGCTCCGCTGCCCAGCGACTGCAGCACCTCCGGACCTACCCCGCAAGGCGTCAGCGCGGCATTGAAGTCTCCCTGTGCTAGATTCTACCCGATGACGCCTCCCGTATTGCCAATAGCCTTAGAAAGCGTATCATAGCGGTGATTGTGTGAAGATGGGGCAAGGCAGGAAATAATCAACAGGAGGAGACCAATGAGAAAAGTTGCCTCAAGGTTGCATTGGCAGAGGACAGTCGTACTGGTTGCGCTCGCCCTAGCGTTGGGCATCCTGGCGCCGCTCCTCCTGTATAGCAGCGCCAGGGCCGGTGACCCTCTGCACTTCAACGCCTATGCCCACGTTGAATCAATCAGCGACACCACGACCGGGGCCAACGGCGATATCCACAACTTATTCGAAGTACCCGCCGATGATCCTTACCCCTGGCCCAATCTCCTTTACGACGTCCAGGTTAGCTTTCAACCCAGGGAGTGGGGCGTCGCGAAGGCCGAAGATGTGCCTATAGGAGCTTTCGTGGGCAGACTGGAATCCACGTCCTCCGGGGGCATGTTGAGTAATAGTCCCTGCGGCAGCACGGTATTCACGCCCATCTGGGACCTGATGAATTGCACCCTGGACAAGTCCGAAACGGCGACCTACGAGGAGCAATGGCAAGCCGACCCGGACCACCCCGGCCTCC
>JALHUG010000263.1 GCA_022866185.1 Dehalococcoidia bacterium | reverse complement strand
GCGCTGGCCCTGGCCGGCCAGGCCCTGGGGCGAGTCAGCCCCAATCCGGCGGTGGGCGCCGTCCTGGTGCGCGACGGGCAGGTGGTAGGCGAGGGCTTCACCCGCCCGCCGGGAGGGCCTCACGCCGAGGTCGTGGCCCTGGAGCAGGCGGGCGAGGCCGCTCGCGGCTCCACCCTGTACACTAGTCTGGAGCCCTGCTGCCATCAGGGCCTCACACCACCCTGCACCAAGGCCATCATCGCCGCCGGCGTGGCCGAGGTGCACATGGCGATCCTTGACCCCGACCCCAACGTGAGCGGCCGCGGCCGCCAGGAGCTGGAGGCGGCAGGCATCGCTGTGCTGGTGGGCGAATGCGAGCAGGAGGCGCGCCGCCTCAACGAGGCCTACATCAAGCATCGTACCACCGGCCTCCCTTTCGTCATCGCCAAGTTCGCCGCCAGCCTGGACGGCCGCATCGCTGCCGCCAGCGGCGATTCCCGCTGGATCAGCGGGCCCCAGAGCCGCCAGTGGGCCCACGAGCAGCGGGCGACGCTGGATGCTATCATGGTAGGGGTGAACACCATCCTGGTGGATAACCCTCAGCTCACTGCTCGCCCCGGCAGTCAGGACAGCGAACGTCAGCCCCTGCGGGTGGTGGCCGATAGCCAGGGCCGCACTCCAGCCAGCGCGCGCGTGCTTCAGGGGCCAGGGCAGGCGCTCATCGCCACCAGCGACCGCTCCGACCCTTCCTGGCGACAGGCGATGGAGGCGGCCGGCGCGGAGGTGCTGGTGCTCCCGCGGGATGGCGATTCTATCGACCTGGCGGCACTGCTGAGGGCGCTGGCCGAACGGGGAGTCCTCTCCCTGCTGGTGGAGGGAGGAGGCATTCTCCTCGGCTCCCTCTTCGACCAGGGGCTGGTGGACAAGGTGCAGGCCATCATCGCCCCGCTGATCATCGGTGCTGCCGAGGCGCCGTCAGCGGTGGCTGGCCGGGGAGCCCAGCGCCTGGCCGACGCCTGGCGTCTGCGCGAGGTGACGGTTGAGCGGCTGGGGGACGACATTCTTATCATCGGATATCCGACGAAGAGGGGTGAGTAGATGTTCACGGGCATCGTCGAGGAGGCAGGCACGGTAAAGGAGGCGGAGCGGGGACGATTGGTCATCGCCTGCAAGAAGGCCCTGGAGGGGACGCGCCTGGGCGACAGCATTGCCATCAACGGCGTGGACCTGACGGTCGCCCATATGGATGAGGATAGCTTCACCGCCAACGTCATGCCCGAGACCTATCGCCGCAGCGACCTGGGCCAGTTGAAGCCGGGCGACCTGGTGAACCTGGAGCGGGCCCTTACCCTCAGCGACCGCCTGGGCGGCCATCTGGTGCGAGGGGTGGTGGAGGCTACCGGCACTCTCCTCTCCCTCACGCCAGAGGAGGACGCGATCATCGCTCGCTACGCCGCCCCGCCTGAGATCATGCGCTACGTCATTATCAAGGGGCCCATCGCCGTGGACGGCGCCAGCCTTACGGTGATAGACCGCGATGAGGGTTCGTTCGCCGTGTCCCTGGTGCTTTACACCCAAGAGGTCACCAACCTGACTCGCAAGAAGCCGGGAGATACGGTAAACTTAGAGTCGGATATAATAGCTCGCTACGTGGAGCAACTGCTCAAGGAGGCGAAGCCTGACTAGCGAAATAGGTAGTGAAAACGGCCCGACCGGAGGAGCGAGGGATAGGGCCATGGTAATGGCAACCGTTGAGGAGGCAATCCAGGAGTATCGGCAGGGGCGCTTCGTTATCATTGTCGATGACGCGGACAGGGAGAACGAAGGTGACCTCACCCTTCCCGCCCAGTTCGTGACGCCCGAGTCCGTCAACTTTATGACCAGATACGGCCGCGGCCTCGTCTGCATTCCCATGACAGGCCAGCGACTGGACGAGCTGCGCGTCCCCATGATGGTGGGGGACAACAAGTCGGCCTTTGGCACCGCCTTCACCATCTCCGTGGAGGCCCGTGACGGCGTCAGCACGGGCATCTCAGCCCACGATCGGGCCCAGACGGTTCGCGTTCTCATCG
>JALHUG010000262.1 GCA_022866185.1 Dehalococcoidia bacterium | reverse complement strand
TGCGCCGACGCGAAGCCCCAGGAACTGTTTGCGAACATGGGCGTCGTCTCGGATACAGACCATAACATTGAGGGCGGCAGCGCCGACGCCCACGGCGTCGTGGACGAGCCCTGCGCCACCTGCTGCGCCAGCGGGGGCGCTGCTGTCGGCGGCATAGGGGAACTGCCACCTATGGCGGGCATCGGCGGCTCGCCGAGCCACAACTATGCGGTGGCGGCAACGCTGGCGCTTGTGGCATTCGTCGCCTTCGGCGCGGGCGGCTGGTATGCCAGGCGGCGGTGGCGGGAGAGGTAGGGCTTGGGAGACGCCTCCAGTCTGCTTGCCAACCCTCGCGGCTGCGCGTAGGATTGCGTTCAGTCGTCGTTTCTATTTGGATTGCTGGTGCCGAGGGGCAGAGTCGAACTGCCGACACCGTGATTTTCAGTCACGTGCTCTACCACCTGAGCTACCTCGGCCAGCCAGCCCAATTCTAGGATCGCCTTCAGTGAGTGTCAAGGCAAACGTGGTTGTTCAGCACCTTCGCCGGTGGCTTAAGGGACATCGAGGCCGTGGGCTTCGAGAAGGTCGGTATCGGCCAGGATGGCCTCTGTGTCGCCGTCGGCGACGACGCGCCCCCCATCCATGACCACCGTCCGCGGAAACAGATGGCGGATGATCGGTATATGGTGGGTGGAGACGATCATGGTCTGGGGCAATGCCTGCAGCAAACGCATCAGCTCACGACAGGCGCTCGGATCGAGGCTGGAGAAAGGCTCGTCCAGGGCAAGGATGGCCGGGCTCATGGACAGGACAGTGGCGATCGCGATGCGCTTCTTCTGGCCCAAGCTGAGGTGATGAGGCAAGCGCTCCTCGAAGCCCACCATCCCCACCTGCGCCAGCGCCAAGCGCACCCTCGCCAGCACCTCCTCCTTGGGCAGGCCCATGTATAGGGGACCGAAGGCCACGTCGTCGAAGACGGTAGGGGAGAAGAGCTGGTCGTCGGGGTTCTCGAACACCAGGCCCACCTGAGCCCGGATGTGCTTCAAGCTTCCGTCGCGAAGGGTCTGACCCACGATGCGGATGTCGCCCTTGCCTCGCAGGGTGCCGTTGAGGTGCAGAAGCAGGGTGGTCTTGCCAGCGCCGTTCGGCCCAAGCAGCGCCACCTTCTCGCCGGCTGCGATGGTGAGGTCGACGCCCCTTAGGGCCTGCACGCCGTCCGGGTAGGCGAAACGCAGGTTGGCGATGCCGATGGCGGTATCGACGGCCGCGCGAACCTTAGTAGCGCGCATACACCTGCACCCCGGCCATGTAGAGAACAAAGGCTACTGCCACAACGACCTCGGCCAGACGCCAGACGCTGCGCTGCAGGAAGCGCGGCTCGCCGTCGTAGCCGCGCGCCTGCATGGCCGCATAGACGCGCTCGCTGCGCTCGTAGCTGCGCAGAAAGAGCGAGCCGACCATGTGGCCCAGAACGCCGGCTCGCCACCAGACGCTGCCGCCGCACCTGCGCCCTTCCAGCCTGGCGCTGCGAGAATCGCGCGCTCGCAGGAGGCGCTGGGCCTCTTCGGCGATGACGAACAGGTAGCGATACATGAAAGACACTGTGGCTACCAGAATGCGGGGCACGGCCAGGGCACGCATCGCCCGCAGCAGCTCCAACGCTGGCGTTGTCGCCGTGAGGACTATGGCGGCAACCACCGAAAGCCAGGACTTGGTGAGAATGGTCAGAACGGCGGCCAGCCCCTCTTCGCTGGCCGTCCAGCCGAAGGGCTGGAGCGTGAAGAGCGCATCGCCGTCCTTGGTGAACAAAAGGGGCACGGCAACCACCATGAAGGGCAGAGCCAGAGCGGACCGCCTCAGGACCAGCAGGACGGGAAGCCTGCTCGCCGCCACAGCAACCACCAAGGGCGCCGCCAGCAAGCCGAACGCCAGCCAGTGGCCCACGGGCGTGAGGGTGGCGGCGAAGATGTAGGCCAGGGCGAGCAGCAGCTTCAGCCGCGCGTCCATGCTGTGGACGAGGCTGCTGCCCGCTTGATACCGCTCGCTGAAGGGAACGCCAATCGCCATGTCGTCTTCTCAGAGCGCTTGCTAGACGGTCGCTAGCCAGGCCCACCCCCACTGGAGGTCGAGCGTTGGGCACCTCGCAGCCGCCAGAGGAGGAAGGCGAAGGCGAAGGCGACAGCGGCCACGATGAGCACGCCTGTCATCCCCGCCAGGATCGTCGCCAGGTCTTCGTTGTCGACCCAGGGGAAGACGTAGTCGGCGATGATTTCGTAGGGCGCGTCCTCGGCCTGCGTTATGAAGCCGTGATTCTCAGCTACCTTCTCCAGCCCGTCGGGCTCGGACGAAGCTAGAGGCGAGAAGAAAGTGATCAACAGGGCTATCCCTATGCCGACCACCAGCAGACCAAGGTAATGCCGAAGTCTCATCTTCTAGTCCTCCGTCACAGGCACTTGCGCCGCGACCAGATCAGGGCGAGTGGCGGTGACGAAGGCCACCGCCGCCACCGTGATCAAACCCTCGCCGACACCGATGGCGGCGTGCACGCCGACCATCGCCGGTAGGGCCACGTTGAGAGGAGAT
>JALHUG010000261.1 GCA_022866185.1 Dehalococcoidia bacterium | reverse complement strand
GCTATGCCGCCACGATGTTCCGCACCCTGTTCAATGAGGGCATCAACATCGAGCTGATCACCACCAGCGAGATCCGCATCACCTGCATCATCGCCGAGGCGCGGGTGGAGGACGCCGTGCGCGCTCTGCACAAGGCGGTCGAGATGGAACAGGCGTAGTAGCGCCAAACGCCACAAACGAAGAGGGGTGCCGGGTGGCACCCCTCTTGCCTTTGTCCTATCGCTTGCTTCTGGCGCTCGCCGCCCTAGAACGACCCCAGGTCGCCCACGGCCTGGCCGCCGCTGAAGGCCTCCACGCCCACGATGTCGGGGATGCGCTCGAAGAGCAGGCGCTCGATCCCCGCCCTGAGGGTCATGGTGGCCATGGGGCAGCCGGCGCAGGCGCCCACCATCTCCAGCTTGACGATGCCGTCATCGGTGATCTCCAGCAGCTCGACGTTGCCGCCGTCGGCCCGAATAGCGGGGCGGATCTCGTCCAGCACCTCCTGGACAGCCTCAACAGATATGGTACTCACAGGTCACCCCTCGTCATTGTCAGATCAAACCCTCTACAAAAAAGCATAACCCAGCCGTCAGACGGGCGTCAATTTTGGGGCTGCCCTTGCCTCCTGCTCGTTGACAGTGTCGCGGCGGGAATGTAACGTTGGTGACGCTGCTCGCCAAATTGGGTGGGTCATCACCAGTGGCGGGGGATATCGAATCGTGCGGCACGCTGGGCGAACAAGGAGGTAAGCAGTGCGACTCAAGGACAAGGTAGCCATCATCACCGGTTCAGGCTCGGGCATCGGCAGGGCGACGGCGCTTCTCTTTGGGCGCGAGGGGGCGAAGGTGATGTCGATGGACATCCTTGGCGATACGGCTGAGGCCACAGCGCGCGACATCAAGGACGCCGGAGGCCAGGCCGACTACGTCCAGGGGGACGTCGCCATAGACGCCGATGTCGAGCGGATGGTGAAGACGACGGTGGAGCGATTCGGCCGCGTGGACGTACTGGTGAACAATGCCGGCATCCTAGCCGTCATGCGGGTAGCGCAGGTGTCGGAAGACTTGTGGGACCGCATTATAGACGTCAACCTGAAGGGGGTCTTCCTAGGCTGCAAGCACGTCATTCCCCAGATGATGGAGCAAGGGGGCGGCGCTATCGTTAACACATCCTCCGTCGCTGGGGTGCGGGGTGAGTCCAACTTCAGCGCGTACAGCGCATCCAAGGGAGGAGTTGTCCTGCTCACGAGGACCCTGGCAGTGGAATACGCGCGCTTCAACATCCGGGTGAACTGCGTCTGCCCCGGACTGATCCAAACCCCGATGTTTGACCGGCAGTTGGCCCTATTGTCGGACCGGGAGAAGGCGTTGGAACGCATGAAGAAAACTATTCCCAGGCGCCAGATCGGCGAGGCGGAGGAGGTGGCGCGGGGCATTCTCTTCCTGGCGTCGGACGAGGCGTCGTTGATCATGGGAGCGGCTCTGCCTATGGACGGCGGCGTCTGGGCTGGAGATCCGCCCTGGTAGGTGCTGGCCGTCCAGGCGGGCAGGCACAGCACGCAGTAGCGGTCGAAAGGCTGGTTGACGACGTCCTGGCGCAGCTACCATCGCGGTGCCGGAGATGGCGCTGAGGGCCGGACAGCCAGGCGGTGTATTCACCCCTGGGGTGAAAGTTCTCTTGACACAGCCCGAAGTGTGTGATAGTCTTCACCCCAGAGGTGAAGAGGCAGAGTGCGAATAGTCTTCCGCACCAGGAGACTCCGCCAAGCTTATGAGGAGGTCGACCGTGCGATTCGCCTATGGGGATCAGATGTGGCTCCAAAGTACATTTCGAGGGTGAATGCGATCTACGCTGCGCAGAACTTCGACGTCATCAAGCGCATCCGCGCGTTTGACCCGCACGAATTGAAGGGGCAGCGCGCGGGCGAGTGGGCGCTGGCGCTGACAAGGCGCTGTCGGCTCATAGTCATTCCGTCCGAGGATGGAGAAACAGTGACGATCAAGGAGGTCACAAAGCACTATGGTGGCTAAGACCGATGATCGGGCTTTCTCAGACTTGGCGATCGCGCCCGGCGAGCTCCTCGCCGAGGAACTCGAGGCCCGTGGGATGACACAGAGGGAGCTTGCTGACAGAACGGGCCGGCCGGGACAGAAGATAAGCGAGATCATCAACGGAAAGAAGAGCATCACGTACGACACAGCCCTCGAGTTGGAGCGGGTACTTGGAATCCCTGCGCACTTCTGGGTAAATCTAGAGGCTTCGTACCAGCTAACCAAGGCACGCCTTCGTGAGAAGAGCCAACTTGAGGAGCAAGAGGACTGGCTCAAACTTTTTCCTGTGCGGGAGCTTCGGGCACGCCGGTGTATCCCTAGGGGGCGCGCCAAGGGAGAGACGGTGGCCGCACTCCTGAAGTTTTTCGGCGTGGCGTCGTTCTCAACGCTCCGCCAGCGCGAAGAGGCGCTCCTTCAGTATCGCATCACACCGAAGTCTAGGGTATCCGAGGGTGCGCTGTGGGCGTGGCTTCAGGTGGGCGATATCGAAGCGCGTGAGATCGACACAGCGCCGTACAACGAACGACGGTTCCTCGACGCGCTGGGGGAGATTCGGGGTCTCACATCTGAGCGGGCAGAGATTTTCATCCCTCGCATGAGGGATCTCTGCGCAAGCGCCGGCGTCGCCTTCGTTGTCGTGAAACAGTTCCCGAAGAGCGGTGCGAACGGTGTGGTTCGGTGGCTCTCCACTGGTAAGGCGATGATCCAACTGAGCACCAAAAGAGGGTGGACCGACATCTTCTGGTTTACCTTCTTCCACGAAGCTAAACATGTGCTCGATCGGCAAAAGAAACGGGCATTCGTGAACGGGATCAATGACGATCCGGATGCAGAAGCCGCGGCCAACCGATTCGCTCAAGAGATGCTCATCTCCCCGGACGAATGGTCGCGGTTCGTGGCGTCGCGCGCATGGTCGCCTCTACGCGTGACAGAGTTTGCTCGGCTTGTAGGGATCCACCCAGGTATTGTGGTCGGCAGACTGCAGCACGAGGACTTAATCCCGCACAGCAATCTGAACGACCTGCGGACCAGGTTTGTCTGGCGCGACGACTAGCAAGCCGACAATCGGGGTTCCTTCACGACACTGTAGCGTTGTGAAAGGCCTGCACTCAACGGCGGGCTGCCAAAATTCCCCGTGACGTTAACATAATCTCCGCACACCCCCCACTTGCGGCTGCTATAATACCCTTTGCGCCTCGCAAAGGGACAAATGTTTACTCACCTTCACATTCACAGCGAGTATAGCCTTCTGGACGGCCTGGCCCGCATCCCCCAGCTCATGGAGCGGGCCCAGGAGCTGGGGCAAGAGGCCATCGCCCTCACCGACCACGGCGTCCTCTACGGCGCCGTCCCCTTTTACAAGGAGGCCAAGGCCCGCGGCCTAAAGCCGATCATCGGCGTCGAGGCCTACCTCGCCCAGGGGTCGCGCCGCTCCCGCGAGCCCAAGGACAAGCACCCCTATCACCTCACCCTTCTGGCCAGAGACCTCCAGGGATACCGCAACCTCCTGGCCCTGATGACCAAGGCCAACCTGGAGGGCTACTACTACCGGCCGCGCGTGGACAAGGAGATCCTTCAAGAGCACCACGAGGGGCTCATCGCCCTCTCCGCCTGTCAGAGCGGCGAGGTGCCGCGCCTGCTGGCGGACGGGCACTGGGAGGAGGCGCTGGCGGCCGCCCAGTGGTATCGCGAGGTCTTCGGCGAGTTCTATCTGGAGCTCCAGGATCACAACATCCCCGAGCTAACCAAGCTCAACGAGAAGCTGGTGCGCCTCTCGCGCGAGACGGGCCTGCCCCTGGTAGCCACCAACGATGTCCACTTCGTTCACCGCGAGGATGCCCCCACCCACGACATCCTGCTCTGCATCGGCACCAACACCTCCATTTTGTACGAGCGGCGGATGCGCCTGGCCGGCGACGCCGACTCCTACTACCTGAGGTCCGAGGAGGAGATGCGCCAGCTCTTCGGCGATGTGCCCGAAGCCATCGAGAACACCTGGCGCGTCGCCCAGATGTGCGAGCTGGAGCTGGAGTTTGGGCGGCTGCACCTGCCCGAGGCCGACGTTCCCCAAGGCATGCCAGCAGACGACTATCTGGCCCAGCTCTGCCACCAGGGCCTGGCCCTTCGCTATCCGGACGGCTCCGAAGAGCCGCGCCGGCGCCTGGAGTACGAGCTTTCGGTGGTGCAGCAGACCGGCTTTGGCCACTACATCCTGGTGGTGCATGACTTCGCTCAGTTCGCCAGGAAGCAGGGCATCCTCATGGCCGTGCGCGGTTCGGCTGCCGCCAGCATCATCCTCTACTGCCTGGGCGTCACCGACATCGACCCGCTGGCCTACCGCCTGGTGTTCGAGCGCTTCCTGAACGTGGAACGGCGGGAGCTGCCCGACGTGGACATGGACTTCGCCGAGGACCGCCGCGACGAGGTCATACGCTACGCCGCCGAGAAGTATGGCTACGACCGGGTGGCCCAGATCATCACCTTCGGGACCTTGGGGGCCAAGGCGGCCATCCGCGACGTCGGCCGCGCTCTGGGGATGACCTACGCCGACGTGGATCGAGTGGCCCGCCTGGTGCCCGCCGTCCTCAACATGACCATCGACCGCGCCCTGGCAGGCAACGGCGAGCTGAGCAGCATCTACGATGCTGACGAGCAGGTGCAGCGGCTGGTGGACACCGCCAAGCAACTGGAGGGGGTCGCGCGGCACGCCAGCACCCATGCCGCCGGCCTGGTGATCGCCCCCGAGCCTCTGGTTAACTTCCTTCCCCTGCAGCGGCCGGCTCATGCCCTGCCCGGCGGCAAGGAGGGCGATGCCACACCCATCCCCACCACCCAGTACGCCATGGAGGCCGTGGCCGACAT
>JALHUG010000260.1 GCA_022866185.1 Dehalococcoidia bacterium | reverse complement strand
GCAGCCCTCACCAGCGTGGCAGGCCTGTTTACCGCCCGCTGGGCTCGCCGGTAAAACTCTGGGGCCTAGCTAGGCTAGCTAGGGCCTGGGCTCTAAACGAAACAGTGGCGTAGGGCAGCTCCTGCGGGGGCTGCCCTACATCTTTGCGGGAGAAAATCGCGCGGCTGGCCCAATCAGGGATAAGGATAGAGACTGCTGTTGCCCAGCCCAGGCAGGGCATGCTATCCTAAGACAGTGATTCGAGAGTTGGCTCTGGTAACTGCATTACTGATGACTCTCTCGCTGAACTCAGCCACCGCCCAGGAGCAGCCAATGCCCCCAGCAACCTTCTTCGGCACCGTCACGCTGGACGGCCACAGCGTGAGCGACGGCACACCTGTGGTTGCTCTCATCGACGGCAAGGAGTGTAGCGAAGGGCAGGAACAGACAGACCGCAAGGGCACCTGGACAGCCACCGAGGCGAACCCAGAGTACGGCATCAGGAGCGGCGATTCGCTGTATGCGGTGGACGTGCTCAGCGGCAGCCAGAGCCCTGGTTGCGGCACCGAGGGAGCGGAAGTGACCTTCCTCATTGGCGACAGGCCCGCTCAGCAGGGGGGCCTGTGGACGGCAGGCCCAAACCCCCTCAACCTCACAGTCGAGACGCCCCATGACGACAGCAGCTTCCCCTGGTGGCCCGCCGTGGCTGGCGGCGGGGCAGGCCTGGCAGCGGTGGCAATCGCGGTAGCCGTGTGGCGAGCGAGAAGGAGAATAGCATGACGGCTATCACGAGCATTGTCCGACGCCTGACCGATCCGTTTCGCTGGCGCCGCAGCAGACTGACGCTGGCGGGTGTTCTTCTCCTGGCCTCAATGGTGCTCCTGGGGGCTGGCCTTGCCGGGCTGCTCATGACCGGCGAGAGCGGAGCCACCACGACCAACATCGGCGACATTCCCATCTACAGCGGCCTCAACAGTCCTACCACCACCCCACTGCCTACACCGCCGCCCAATAACTCACCCATGGCCAGAATGATCATCGAGAAGATCGACGTCGATGCCCCCATCATCGCCATCGGCATGGACGCAAACAATGTGCCCCAGGTGCCCGGCGGCCCCTACGACGTGGGCTGGTACGATTGGAGCAGCAAGCCCGGCTGGGGCGGCAACGCCGTCTTCTCGGGCCACGTCGACTGGACGGTAAACGGCCAGCCGGTGATCGGTGTATTCTACTACCTGCGCGACCTGGGCCTGGACGACGTGATCAAGATCGTGCTGGAGGACGGAACGGAATATCGCTACAAAGTTACGGGGAATCAAGCGATAGAAGCGGATGATCCCAGGGCGCTACAGTGGATGGGCCCCACGCCCATGGACGCGGCCACCCTCATTACCTGCGGCGGCACCTGGATACGCGATCCAAACGACCCCCTCGGCGGCCACTACACCATGAGGCAGGTAGCACGGGCGGAGTTGATCCAGGAGAAGCCGCTAGGCCCCATCGGCGCGGTGCCCTAGAAGCGCTGGGCGCAGCCTTGGGACCGCAGGCCGTGCTAGGTCGGCAGCGTTAGCGAGAACCTCTCGCTTGCCAAGATCCAGATAGTCTGCTGGTCCGTTAGCTCCCTCAGGTTATTGAGCCCCGGTATGTCGATGCCAGGCAGATACCTTCGCCAGGTTCCCCTCTGGGCGTCCCAAGCGTAGATTGCCGTCAGCTTGCCGTTGTCCACAGGCAAGACCTCCGTTAGCCGCATCGAGCTACGCGGACACTGGAACTGACTCCAGCCAGCGACCAGCTCGCGAACCATCGGAGCAGGCCCAGACGTGCCAGGCGCTGGCTCGCTATCCAGCGTGGGAGGAGCGAGGCCGAGGTCGGCGCCCGGCGGCGATGGCAACTCAACCTCCGGGGTTGGCTCGGCTTCGGGAGACAAGGGTTCGCCGATCGGAGAGGGAATGGCTTCTAGGGTCGGCATCGCCGTGGGCTCAGACTCGCTCGTCGGCGGCGGCTCCGGCGCCAGCGTGGGCTCAGGCGGGCTCGTCGGCGATGGCTCGGGTGCCAGCGTGGGCTCGGGCTCAGGCGGGCTCGTCGGCGATGGCTCGGGTGCCAGCGTGGGCTCGGGCTCAGGCGGGCTCGTCGGCGATGGCTCGGGCGTCAGCGTGGGCTCAGGCGTGCTCGTCGGCGATGG
>JALHUG010000259.1 GCA_022866185.1 Dehalococcoidia bacterium | reverse complement strand
CCCAGCACATCGAAGGCCACTGCTGCCAGGAAGGTGCTGTCCACTCCTCCCGAGTAGGCCACCAGCAGGGAGCCCATCTCCGCCAGGATCTGCCGCAGCCGCCTGAGCTTCTCCATCCAACCCCTCCCTTGCTAGCCCAGCCGACGGTGATCATATCATGCGGCCCTAGTCAGAGTAAGGACCGCGGGCGTCTGGGAGAGCTTGATGCGGTGGGTGAACAGCGACCTTGCCGTACCTTATGGGGGGTACTCTCACCCCACAGCCGAATATTTGTTATCCTTAGGAGACGCCCGTGGTTAATCTGATCTCGTGGTGGCTCGTCGTTGAAATTGTCGGCCTGGCGGCCGTGCCTTTCACCTTCCTCTTTTTCCGGTCGCTGGCCGACAGGGGCTATGCTTTCTCCAAGCCCGCCGGCATCCTGCTGTTCACCTACGCGGTCTGGCTGGGCGGGAGCCTGCACCTGTTCCCCGCCAGGTTCCCGGTCCTGCTGTTCCTACTCCTCGCATTTATCGCTGCGTCCTGCTATCTTGCCGTGCGGCACCGGGAAGAGCTCGGCGCGTTTCTCAGGTCGCACCTCAAGTACATCCTGCTCGTAGAGGCGTTCTTTGCCCTGGCCTTCGCCGCCGCTGTCTTCTTTCGATCGTATTTGCCGGACATCGCAGGCGGGGAACGCCCCATGGAGTTCGCCTTCTTCAACGCCAGCTACCGGGCGGACTTCTTCCCCCCGCAAGACCCCTGGCTTTCCGGCTTCCACATCGCCTATTACTACTTCGGCTACGTGATGGGGGCCACGCTCGGCAAGCTGGCGGCCGTACCTACGAGCTTCTCCTTCTATGCCACGTTCTCACTGGTGGGGGCCCTGGCGGCAGTAGCGGCGTTCGGCGTCGCATATAACCTGGTGGCGCACCGCTCTCGGCCCTCGGACCGGGCCTTCTGGTGGCCAGCGATAGCGGCAGGCGTCGTAGCGGCCGTCTTCCTGATCTTCCTGAGCAACCTGCAGGGCGTCTTCGAGCTGCTTTCCCGCTATGGCATCGGAAGCCACGGCTTCTATCAAGCGCTCAACCTGTCCGGGCTCGACGGGCCCACCGACTGCAAGGCGAACCCGGAATGGTGTAGCGCCTGGTATCCGACGCGGGACGACTGGTGGTGGTTCGCCACCCGCATGAGCTCCGCCTTCGAGATAAGGGAGTTCCCCTTCTGGAGCCTCCAGTTCGGCGACCTCCACCCGCATGTGATGGCCATGCCCTTCACCCTCCTGGCAGGCGCGGTGGCCTTCGAGCACCTGCTGAGCGACGAACCTCTCGATGGCCGGTATGTCTTCAATCACCCCTGGCGCATTGTGTTCACCGCCCTGGCCGTCGGCTCCCTGGGCTTCATTCACTCCTGGAGCCTGCCCGCCGCTTTCTTCCTGCTGGGGGCCGCAGTGCTGCTGAGCAACGTGATCCGCTACCGCGGCTGGAGATGGGGCGCCATCGGGGACAGCGCGGCCGTGGTGGCAACCTTGACGGCGCTATCGGCCCTGCTCTTCCTGCCCTATTACCTGACGTCCAGCCCGCCGATGCGCGGACTCAAGCTGGTGGAGGTCCTTCACAAGCCTGGCTACTTCCCCGAGGATTCGACGGTTACTCCCCTCATCCATTTCCTGATATTCTGGCTGCCCCTGCTGTTGCCCGTGGTCGTTTTCACCGCCTGGTACCTTTCGAGCCGCCGCCCGGACTGGCGCAGGCCCGCGAACCTTGCGCTCTCGGTGCTCCCCTGGCTCATCCCGAAAGCGACCTGGGGTCTACTCCTGCTGGTGCGGCGAGGGGTGGGAGGCTTCGCGGACGAAATCGCGGCGCGAGACCAGGGCTGGCTCACGGTTGCCCTCATAACTGTGGTCCTCGGCGGCATTGGACTGGCGGTGAGCTCAATGGTTCAAGAGAACGTGGAGGGTCGTGGGGGGAGGGAGACCCTCTTCGCGCTGGTCCTGGCGGGAACGGCGGCCCTTCTCTGGCTGGGGATGGAGTTTTTCTTCCTGGTGACCAAGGACGAGCAGCGGGCCAACACGGTGTTCCGGCTGGGGCACCATGCCTGGGTCATACTGAGCGTGGCCAGCGCCTTCGCTGTCTTCACCCGAGTCGCCAGCCGGGCCGAGGAGCGCCCTCAGTTCACCCTCGGGCGAGCGGCATGGATAGGTTCGCTGGCCCTCATTGGCGTTGTCCTGGCCGCGGGGCTGGTGTTCCCGGTCACAGCCACCTTCTCCCGCACCGAGGGCTTCACCACCCGCCAGAGACTCGACGGGCTGGAGTTTCTGAAGGAAGCGGCACCGGATGAATACTGGGCGGTGCGCTGGCTCAACGAGCGGGTGAGCGGTACGCCTGTTATACTCGAAGCGCCGGGGTTGGACTATACGGATTTGGGACGGGTTTCGTCCCGGACCGGCCTCCCCGCCGTCATCGGGCGCCATGACCACGAGGAGGAGTGGCGTGGCTTTGTGGACCCGTTGCTGGAACGCGTCTCCAACGTGCAGACGGCCTACACCACCATGAACCCTGCAGAGGCGAGCGCCATCCTGGACAAATACGGGGTGGATTACGTGTACGTGGGGAGCCTGGAACGGCTCCTGTATCCGCAAGAGGCGCTGGACAAGTTCCGCTGCCTCGGGGAGCCCGTCTTTTCCAGCCCTTCCGTCACGGTCTACCGAGTCTACGAGGGCGGGGCCATCAGCAACTGTCCGATTGGTACTCACTAGGCCCTGGCAAGAAGTGCTATGACTCTTTTGCTCTCCGTCGTCATCCCCACCAAGAACGAGCAGGAGAACGTTGCCCCGCTGGTCGAACGGCTTCACGCCGCCCTGCGGGGTCTGCCTTACGAGATCGTCTTCGTCGATGATAGCGACGATGAGACCCCGCAGGCGATCCGCGGCCTCGCCGGCTCGTACCCTGTCCGCCTGATCGCCCGCAGTGGGAAGGAGCGGTCTGGCGGCCTCGCCGGGGCAGTGGTGGAAGGCATGAAGCGCTCTGAGGGCGAATACATATGCGTCCTCGACGCAGACCTCCAGCACCCGCCGGACCAGATCCAGGGGCTTCTCATTAAGGCACGGGAGGGCGAGGCGGACATGGTCATCGCCAGCCGCTACAGACAGGGCGGTTCCCCAGAGGGACTCGATGGATGGAGACGCAACGCCATATCGCGGGCCTGCAAATGGCTCGCCCATGTGCTGCTGCTGGGCGCTGACCGCCGGCTCAGCGATCCCCTCAGCGGCTTCTTTCTGGTGCGTCGCAGCCTGGTCGCTTCCTCGAACCTCCGGCCCATCGGTTACAAAATAGGGCTGGAAATACTGGTGCGCCTGCAGCCAAGGCAAGTAGCAGAGATGCCGTATGAGTTCGCTGTCCGTCAGTCTGGCAGGAGCAAGGCGAGCCTGCGAGAAGGCGCCGTTTTCCTCGCCCACCTGCTGCGACTGCGCAGGGAGGTGCCGCGACCACGCTCGTTGCCACAGTCGGGATCGCTGGCCGTGGAGGGAAAGCAGGGCTCCGACGGGGCAGCCACCCTCTCGCTGCGTGAGTACGTCATCGCAAAGCTGAAGGGCTCCACCACCTTCGTCAAATTCGCCATCGTGGGCAGCCTTGGCTATCTCGTGAACCAGTTCTTCCTGTTCCTGGTCTACGACTCGCCGGTCTTGTGGTTCCTGCCCGCCAAGGGGACCAGCGTGACCATCCTCTTCGTCACCTACACCGACGTTCGCCTTCTCATAGCCATCGTGGCCGGAGTGGAGGCGGCCATCCTCTCCAACTTCTTCTGGCACAACATCTGGACCTTCACCGACCGAACTGAACGGCTGCCCATGCCATTGCGCTTCGTAACCTTTCACCTTACATCCATTGGCAGTCCCATCATCTCCGGCACCACCGTCGCCATCCTCGCCCCGAGGTTTGGTGTGAACGTCTACCTGGCCAACTCCCTAGGTATCGCCTTGGGTATGTTCTGCAACTGGGTCTGGAACGCCCAAGTCATCTGGCGGAAAGGCAAAGAGCCACTCTGAGGCTGCGCACAGCCCTCTGCCATGACGTCCGAACCGCTCCTATCCCTGGTCATCCCCGCCTACAACGAGGCGGAGAACCTCCGCCGGGGCGTTCTCCAGCAGGTGGCCGGCTACCTGGACAGCCAAAGCTACGCCAGCGAGGTGCTGGTGGTAGACGACGGCAGCGAGGACGACACCGCGGCCCTGGTGGAGGCATTCGTCCGGGAGCACCCTTCCTTCTCTCTCCTGCGCGGCGAACATCCGGGCAAGGCCCTCGCCGTGCAGCGGGGGGTCCTTTCAGCGCATGGCCGCCACGTCCTTTTCGCCGACCTGGACCTGGCCACCCCCCTCACTTACATCGAGCCGTTCCTGGCTCTTCTGGAGGAAAGGTGGGACGTGGTGATCGCCTCGCGGGAGGCGAAGGGGGCCAGCCGCCTGAAGTCGCCTTTGCACCGCCGCCTGATGACGAAAGGCTTCAGCATCCTGGTGCGGCTGCTGCTCCTGCCCGGCATTCACGACAGCCAGTGCGGGTTCAAAGGCTTTCGGCGCGAGGTAGCCAGGGACATCTTCGCCACCCTGCGGGTGTTCCAGCCCACGCCCGGGGAGGTGATCGGCCCCCGGGTCACCGCCTTCGACGTGGAGTTGCTGCTGCTGGCCCGCCGGAAGGGCTACCGGATCAAGGAGGTGCCGGTGGTCTGGCAGCACATAGAGACCAGGCGAGTCAGCATCCTACTCGAATCCTACCGCATGTTCCGCGAGGTTCTCAGCGTCTGGTGGAACGACCGCCGCGGCGCCTACAAGTAGGCCTGGCGGGTAACATGGGTGCTTCCGCATGAAGTAGGCGCGGCGCATCCTTGTAGCGAGCAATCTAGTGGCCTCCGGGCCGGAGTCACTCGCCACAACCGACGATTTTGCCATGCCGCTCCCAACCCCTCCATCTTGTTCGACCATCCGCTGGCGAGCGTATAATGGTGGCACATGTCTTCCATCGAGGTCATCGATCTCTCCAAGCGGTTTGGTCCCCTTACTGCCGTCGACAACATCAGCTTCCAAGTAGAGGACGGCGAGGTATTCGGCTTCCTGGGGCCGAATGGTGCTGGCAAGACCACCACGATCAACATCCTCTGTACACTGATGCGGCCGACGACGGGCAGTGCGAAGGTCGCTGGCTATGACGTGGCGTCCCAAAGAAACGCCGTCCGCCAGTGCATAGGCCTGGTGTTCCAAGACCCCAGCCTCGATGATCGGCTCACCGCCTACGAAAATCTCCAGTTTCATGCCTATGTATACAACGTGCCGGGCAGTGAGCGTGCCCAGCGCATCGAAGAGGTGCTGCGCGTCGTGGAGCTGTGGGATCGCCGCGATGCCGTTGTTCGCACGTTCTCCGGAGGTATGAGGCGGCGCCTGGAGATCGCCCGGGGGATCCTGCATCATCCGCGTGTCCTTTTCTTGGATGAGCCGACCCTTGGGCTGGACCCTCAGACGCGTGAGCACGTCTGGGAGTACGTACTTGAGCTGCAACGGGCGCACGACATTACCATCTTCATGACCACCCACTACATGGACGAGGCGGAGCACTGCGATCGTATCGCTATCATTGACCAGGGGAAGATCGCGGCGCTGGATACGCCCGACGCCCTCAAGCGCATGGTGGGCGTAGACATCGTGACACTTCGGACCGAGGACGACGAGCAGGCGGCGCGGGAGATCCGGGAGCGATACGGCCTGGAACCAGAGAGAGATGACACACGCATCCGCCTGGAGGTCGAGGCTGGCGCCGAATTCATCCCCAGGCTCCTCGGTGAGCTGGGGGTCGCCGTCAAATCGGTGGACTTGCACCGACCGACGCTGGACGACGTGTTCCTGAAGCTTACGGGACGCGCAATGCGGGAGGGAGAAGGAGACCCATTGGCTTGGATGCGGCTTCATGGCCGATTGTGGGGAAGAGGACGACGCTAGATGACCGCTACTGCTTGCGGGCCAGCCGCCAGCTTGCCCACGCGTAGCCGGTGGGCAGGCCTCATGGCCAACGCTCGCGGCGTTTACATCATCTGGTATCGCGAAGTGCTGCGCTACCGGCGGGACCGCGCGAGGCTAATCTCCTCTCTCGGCCAGCCGCTGCTGTTCCTCGTCGTCTTCGGCAGCGGCCTGACGGCGTCGCTCGGCGCTGGACTGACTAAAGAGCTGGGCGACGTCTCCTACGTCCGGTTTCTTTTCCCAGGCATTGTTGCCATGGCAGTGCTCTTCACAGCGGTCTTCAGCGCCATTTCCATTGTCTGGGACAGGGAGTTCGGCTTCCTGCGTGAAGTGCTGGTGGCTCCCCTGAGCCGAGCGGCAGTGGTAGTGGGAAAAGCCCTCGGCGGCAGCACGGTGGCCATGTGCCAGGGTGCGATCCTACTGATCCTGGCACCCATCCTCGGCGTATCGCTGAACCCGTTGATTGTCCTGAAGCTGCTGGGGCTGATGTTCCTGACCGCCTTCGCTCTCACCTCCATGGGCATCCTCATAGCGGCTCGCCTTCAATCCATGGAAGCGTTCCAGATGATCATGAACTTCCTCATCATGCCCATGTTCTTCCTGAGCGGTGCGTTCTTCCCTTTGAGGGGACTGCCGGCCTGGATGAGCATTATCACCCGCTTGGACCCTGTGGCCTATGGTGTGGACCCGATGCGCCGTCTCCTCCTTGGCGCTGATCTGGCTCCCGGCATCAGGATTGCCAATCACCATCTGGGGACGGTTGAGGATGCCCTCATCCTCGCTGCCTTTGCCGCCGTCATGATGGTACTGGCAGTGTGGGCGTTCGAGACCCAGGAATAGGACGGAGGGCCGCTGCCTCGAGCCCATATCGTCCACTTGCTAGCGTTGAACTTTTCACCTAGACTCTCTCCGTTCGGTGTTGCCATGCAGGGAGAATGACGTTGAGCGCTAGCAAGCTCCTTCTAAGACGCAACATGATCGCTCTACTCGACAAGCTGGGAATCTGGACTCCCGGCTCCTTCACGCTGGGAAGATTCCTTGTGGTTGGCACAATCGGCTATCTAGTAAATCAGTTCTTCCTTTTCCTCTTCTACGATACGCACATCTTATGGTTCCTCCCAGCGAAGGATGCCCAAAAGGACCTCGGGCTGCTAACTATAGGCGACTCGCGTCTGCTCATCGCCTCCATCGCCGCCGTAGAAATCTCCATCGTTTCTAACTTTCTATGGCATGACCGCTGGACGTTTCGGGATCGGCTTAAGAAACCGCTGTACCTTCGATTCGCTCAGTTCAACACGACCTCTCTTGGCAGTCCGCTTATCTCAACCGCCACGCTTAACATTCTCACACCCCACTTTGGCGTCCACTATCTGGTGGCCAACTCGATTGGAATCATGCTTGGCGTAACCTGGAACTGGCTTTGGAACACCCGCTTCATTTGGCGGCGTAAGAACGCATAACCAGCAGGAATGCAGTAGCGGGGGCACCAGCACACAGGGAAATGGAATACATTGGCCCTATCCGGTCGCGGCTTTATCGGGCGGCTAGTTGGTTCAGGCACGCCCTACAGTGGGGTTCTGGAAGCGAAAGGCCTAGTGCCTTCTCCTGGCCAGAGCTGATCCCATTACTGGGCCTGCTGATACCCCTCGCCTTCATCCGCTTGTGGATTCTAGAAGATGTGCCATCCAACGTTACGGGGGACGAGGTTGAGTACCTAAACGATGTCCTTCGAGTACTCCACAAGGGGATGGGCCTCTTCGCTTTGGCCGGCGATAGGAGTCAACCCGCGATCAATTTCTACTACATGGCCGGCTTTGTGAAGCTGCTGGGAGAGGACAATGCCATAGTAGCGATGCGGCTTTCTTCAGGTGTCATGAGCCTTGCCGCTGTCGTTGTCCTCTACTTCTACCTTCGACTCAAAGCGGAACCTTGGCCCAGCCTGTTGGCGACCGGCCTTCTGGGCACCAATTTCGTCTTCTTGAACTTCTCCCGTGGCTCTTGGATGAACGCTGGGACCATCGCCTTCGGCATCCTTTCCTTTTTGCTCCTCGAGCTAGCCCTGTCTAGGAGAAGACTGTGGCTATCGGGAGCCGCTGGTCTCGCCTCAGCAGGCGCAGTCTATGGATATGCGGCGGGTAGAGTTTTCCCTCTCGCCTCGCTGGCCTACTTGGGATACCTCTGGCTGCGCAGACGCCTTCAGTGGAGAACAGCCCTAGCTCATGGCCTTGTCTTCAATGCCGTCCTGCTGCTGGTCTTCTTGCCCCAACTCGTGGCGATCTCCCAGAGTTTCGAGCAATATACTTTGCGCGCCCGAAGCACTTTTATCGGCGACGAACAGAGCCGCGGGTACGCAAATGTCCTCCTTGGCAAGAAGTTCGAGGAGCCCTACTACGGCGAGACCGATATGAAAGACATCCTCTGGCATCAGGTCACATTCTCCATACGAGGTTTCGTCTTCCTGGACCCCGCAGTGGGTGGCGAGGGGCGGGAGAATGCCCGCTATGGCCCCATAGACGAAGCACCAGTGGATGTGGTGACACGGATTCTCTTCTTCCTGGGGATGGCCACGGTCCTTTTCGTCCACCGCCGTGATATCGTTCAACCCACCATCGCCCTTCTCGGCACGATCGTTGGGCTGGAGATAATAACTACCCTGCCCCCGAGCTATGCCCGCGGCCTGTTTCTGTTGCCTTTTGTTTACCTGCTCGTGGGCCTCTTTCTAGACAAGGCCTGGGCACTCCCCTGGATTGGCAGAGTAGGCCGGGCGATCATCGTGGTGGGGGTGACTCTTGTGGCTATATGGAATGTTCATCACTACTTCGATTGGGGCAGGAGCGATGAGCTCGCCGGGGCAAGATGGCCCTCTATTCAATACGAAGAGGTTCCACTCTGGGTGGAGACAGAGACGCAGAATCTGAAAGAAGGCAAACCCGACCTGCACATACACACTGAGCAGTGGCAGAACCTAATCAAGAATCGCCCTGCCCAATGATCCAAGATGGCTGCAGAACCACAACCGACTGCCTGGACCACTGGCACGCCTAGTCGGTGATATAGGCGTTTTCCAGGTACTGGAACAGCATGCGCTGCGCGTTGTAGAACGAACCGTTCAGGGCGATGGTCGAGCGCATGACCCCGGGGAATACGGGCGACCGCTCGTAGAACATCGGTACAATCAGGTCTATCTTGTCGTACAGAGAGGCGATCTCCTTGGAGGGATCGCTCCCAGGTTCCGAGGAATCGCCAATAGACCAGCCGGTCACACCCTCCACGTGCCCCTCGACCCACCAGCCGTCCAGAACGCTCAGGCTTGGCACCCCGTTCAGCGCGGCCTTCATGCCGCTGGTGCCGGAGGCCTCATCCGGTTTCTGGGGGTTGTTCAGCCACAGATCGACACCGGAGCAGAGATACTTGCCCAGCGCCATGTCATACTCCTCCAGGTAGAGCACGCGCACAGCGTCGCCCAGGGCAGCCGCGGCCTGAAAGATGCGCCGGATGAGGGTCTTGCCGCCTTCATCTTTAGGATGGGCCTTGCCCCCGTAGATGACCTGCAGGGGGCCCACTTGGCTCGCTATCCTTCGCAGGCGGTCCAGGTCGGAGAACAGCATGTCTGCCCGTTTGTACGCGGCGGCACGCCGGGCGAAACCGATGGTCATCGCCTCAGGGGCGAGGCGTATGCCAGTCCGCCGTTCCACTTCTGCCAGCAGCTCCCGTTTGGCCTCGACATGGGCCTGCTGGATCTCGTCAAGGGGGATACCTATGGCGTAGCGCAGATAGAGGTTGTCATGACGCCACTCAGGGATGTGGCGGTCGTACAGACCTTGAAAAGCCGGCGCTGTCCAGGTGACGGCGTGCACGCCGTTGGTGATGGAGTTGATGGGATAGTTGGGGAACATGTCCTGCGAGACCTCCTCATGCCGCATGGAGACCCCGTTGATGTAGCGCGAAAACGAGAGGGCGAGATAGGTCATGTTCAGGACGCCGTCATGGAGAGATTCCACTGCTTGCAGGGCGTCGGTCGGCTCTTCACCCAGCACCTGCCGGGCCAGGCTCATCGGGAATTGGTCAAAGCCGGCAGGCACAGGCGTATGGGTGGTGAAAACGCACCGGTGATGTACCGCCTCCCTGTCCGCCGCGGTAACGTTGTGGAGACCCCTCCCTTCGTGCCGCTCCTCCAGCAGGGCCAAGGTGAGGAGGGCAGAGTGCCCCTCGTTCATGTGGTAGGTCTGGATCCTCTCATGTCCCAGGGCGCGTAGCATGGCCACCCCACCCAAGCCCAGTATGACCTCCTGGCAGAGACGGTAGTGGTCGTCCCCGCCATAAAGGTTGTCCGTGAGGGTTTGATCCCAGGGGCTGTTCTCCGGCAGGGCCGTGTCCAGGAGGTACACCGGCACGGTGTGACCGGACACGCCGTGCACGATGTAGCGCCATGCCCGTATCTGCACCGTCCGCCCCTCGATTGTCACCGATGCACGGGCTGGCAATGGTTCTAGGAATTCTTCTGGAGACCAGACGGCGGGGCTCTCGGACTGGTTTCCCCAAGCATCCAGGTGCTGGCGGAAATAGCCTTTTCGGTGCAGGAGCGTCACGCCCACCGTGGGTATGGCCAGGTCGGCGGCAGCGCGTAGCGAATCGCCAGCCAGCATCCCCAGACCACCACTGTAGGTGGGCATGGCCGGGTCAAGGCCGACTTCCATGGAGAAATAGGCGACCGTGGGTGGATGTACTATTGTCCAAGGCATAGGCTTAGAAACCATTTCAGAATTCTCTCCACACCGCCCCGTAATGGTGATCAAGAAAATAAGAACACCCCTGAGGGTTGAAACCCTCAGCTTTGGGGAAGCTGCGGGATTTATCCCGCAGAGGTGAATTTAAATAGTTTAACGCCATAACGGGGCGGCATCCATGCCCCAGCCTTATGGTCCTTGACTTAACAGTGCGACAGTACAGGTTGCCCTTTACAGGCAGACCTAAAGGTCTGCAGCTACAAAATGAGGAAGCGCCAGGGTCGTAGCTGCAGGGCTTCTCCGCCGAAGGCGGATGCGCCTCCGCCAAAGGCGGACGTCCTCTGGCGTCTGGCGCAAGCCCTGCCTCTTGTCGAGTTATCTTGTTGATGACCATAAGGCTGGGGTTGCGTGAACCCAGGGCCCTAGAACCCCCAATCATGAACCAGCCACTCCCGTACCGTCTTCTATCTATGCCTATCGATTTCTCGAGCAGCACCGGACCACCTGAAGTGGGCACCCATCTAGATGATCACCCCCGCGGGGGAAGCCCTGCCATCCAGGGCAGCCATCTCTTCGGAAGCCAGAAGCTCCTGCCGAGGAATGGCGAGGACACGGGCCGCCTCGTCGAGAATGTGGGCCCAGGTGCAGCGGTTGACGAACAGCATTCCCGGGGTTGTCAGCGTGCCTCCCTGAGCGACGTATCCTAGGGCAGCGGTGTGAGCGCTGCCGGTGGTCAAAGGGTAGAGAACGCCAAGAATCGCCTCCGGTCTTGTGTGGACGACAAATATGCGCGCCACCGCTGAATCAGGGTAGAGGTCGTTCCGCAAATCGGCTGGCGCCGCGTGCGCCCGCTCGCCCTCGCTGCGGGGAGCGCGGAACCTGCCCGGCTCAAGCATGTAGATGACGGAGTGAGGCACATCGTGCTGGGCGAGTCGGAAGGAGGCCTTCAGCACCTGCTCGAGCTGGTAGCCGCCGATGGCGGTGAGCACCAGCCGCTGCCCTTCCACCTTGTGCCCAGCCCAGTCGAGGCGAAGCGCGCCCTGTTCGAGGAGCTGGACGGCCTCCTCCGGGGCGAAGAGGTCGGGTATCGTCTCGTACTTAGCCGCCACCAGGGTCCAGATCTGTCCCTGCGTCTGGTAAACACCACGCCCAACCACGGCGGCGGTGTTGTAGTCGGCGATGAACACTACCCGCGAGACGTCTGATACCTCACCCAGCATGGCCTCAGCCATGGACGGGTCCTGGTGAGACTGCTCGTTCTTGGCGTTCTCCCAGATGTTGGACGTGAGCACAAGGGGTATGGAGAGCCAGCCCTGCTTGCGGCCCCGCTCGTTGCAGTGGTTGGCAAAGATGATCTCCTGCCGCACGACGCCCTGCATCTTGGTGCCGAATGCTTCATAGGTGGCGATGAGGTTGATGCCGCCCTTGTTGGCCAAGGCGGCCGAGGCAACTGCCTCCTCGTTCAAGGCGGTGATGACCGCCCCGTGCACATCCTCGGGAATGCCCGCTTCGGGGGCGGTGACGCGGAACTTGAGGGCATCGAGAGTGCGCAGCAGCCGGTTCGAGCGCATCTCGTCCGGATTGCCTACGCGGGGGCGAAGGTGCGGGTTTGCCTGGACGGTGGCGAGGAACATAGCGTCCACCGCGTACATAGGGGAAGAGCGAGTCCACGTTGACACGTCGCGTCTGTCCGAGGGCACCGACCGGGACACGAGAGGTGGCACCTCCTCCAGCTTCACGTCCCTATGCGCCAGCGGGTGGTCACGTTCGCGGGGGCGCCCCGATGCCTCGTGGTGCTGGAGCTTGCCGACAGCATCGGTTAGCTCTACCAGGGGTACCCACAGCCGGCGGGCGCTGTCGTTGAACCGCTCGGCGGCCACAACATCGGTATGGGGGTTAGCCCCGAGCGGAAGGTTG
>JALHUG010000258.1 GCA_022866185.1 Dehalococcoidia bacterium | reverse complement strand
CCAACGGCCGTTGCCGCTCAACGATTGAAGTAGTCGTAGATAGCGCGGGAGAGAAGGGCGATGGGTTCGTACTCTCCGCCTCTCTCGGACAGCACAGCGATGACATAGGTCGCCTGGGGAGAGTAAACGATGCCCACGTCGTGAGTGACCTCAGGCAGATCGCCCGTCTTGTGGGCGACCTTCGTGTCAGGAGGCAGCAGCGCTGGCAAGCGGTCGTTCACCTGTTGCGCTAGCATGAGGTCGAGCATCTCCTCGCTGGCTTTGCTGCTGACAGCCGTTCTCCTGGCCACCATCTCCAAGAAGAGCGCCATATCCGCCGCCGTGCTAGTCACGTCCACGGGACCGAAAGCGCTTTCGGTCAGCCCCAGCGCCTGCAGATCCCGATTGATGTTCTCCAGCCCGACCCTGTCTCGCAGCAGGAAGCCGCTCGTGTTGTCACTATAGGTGATCATGGCCTCCAAAGCCTCGCGTACCGTCAGCGTATCGCATATATCAACAGGCAAGGTACCTGCGTCGAAGGAGGCATAGTACAGCGTCACCAAGAGCTCCTCGTCCATCTGCAGCAGACCCAGCTTCACCTGCTTGTAGACCTCATACATCACCCAGAGCTTGAACAGGCTCGCGGTTTCAAAGACCTTGTGAGGGTTGACTTCCGCTACGGCGCCGTCGCTCAGCTTCTTGACCACCACGCCGTAGCTGTCCACCTCATCGCCCAGATTGCTCCGGATGACCTCCTCCAGGGCAGCATCGTAATAGGATAGCGTTGGTGCGTAGGCGGAGGACAGAGGAACGCTGGTCGGCCCAGTGAGGAGTTCCTCATCTGCGCACGATACGGCTGCCACCGACTAGCTGAGCTGAGGGGAAGGCATTTCCGTCTCTTCGACACGAGGGCTTGCCGGCAACGCTGTCGGGGTAGGCACGCTTGGGGTCACCGGCCTCTCGATCGTGGGCAGAGGCGTCGGCGACCCTGCCGATTCCCCCACGCTGTCGGGCGGCGCAACCTCCCAAGAGGCGCGGCAGCCCACGCACAAAACAACTGCCGCCAGCAGAGTCACAGAGAGAAGCCGCCAAGAGACCCTTCTATCTGTTAACATTGCCTGCAAATCATAGCGCAAACCCTGGCGGTGCTGCACTCCCGCTCGCTTCTCCGGGACCGGCAGCGGCAGTAGGAACCGAGCGGCCAAGCGGCTATAATGAGGCTACACGAGGTTTCGCTCATGATGAACCGTCTCCTGGTCATGCCCCTGAGGCAGCGACTGGTCTTTGTGCGCCGTTTGCTCCTCCTGGCGGTTGCCCTGGCTCTCCTGGCCGGCGCCTGCGGCCCCGGCGGGCCGGAGGGAGCTGTTCACGTTCTGAAGGCCGATGGTGACGTGAACCCCGTCATGGAGCGTTACATAGACCGGGGCATCGACCAGGCCGAAGACGCCAAAGCGATAGCGGTGGTCATCGAGCTCGATACCCCCGGCGGTCTCATGAGCTCTATGGAAGACATCGTCAAGCGTATCGAGCAAGACCGCATACCCGTCATCGTCTACGTGTCGCCGAAGGGGGCCAAGGCTGCCTCGGCTGGGACCTTCATCACCATGGCCGCCAACATCGCCGCCATGGCTCCCAGCACCCGCATCGGCGCCGCCAGCCCCGTCGGGGCCGGCGGCGAGGATATCGAAGGCACTCTGGGCAAGAAGGTGACCGAGGACGCTGTGGCCTTCGCCAAAAGCATCGCCAACTATCGCGGCCGCAACGCCGAATGGGCAGAGCAGGCGGTGCGCGGGCCTGTCTCAGCCACGGAGACCGAGGCGGTCGACCTGAACGTGGTGGACCTGGTCGCCGACGACCTCCCCTCCCTTCTGGAGGCGGTGGACGGGCGTGAGGTGCAACTGGTCGACCGCAGCGTCACGCTCGCCACCAGAGACGCCCCCATCGTCCACAACAACATGAACTTCGCCGAGCGCATCCTGGACATCATCAGCGACCCCAACATCACCTTTCTCCTCCTCAGCCTGGGTTCGATAGCCCTCTTCTTCGAGATCGTCAACCCCGGCCACATCTTCCCCGGCGTCTTCGGGGTCATCGCCCTTGTCATGGCCTTCTTCTCCCTCAGCGTACTTCCCTTCAACTGGGCAGGGCTCATCCTCATCTTTGTGGCCTTCGGCCTGTTTGTGGCCGAGCTCTTCTTGACCAGTCACGGCATATTAGGCATCGGGGGCGTAGTGGCCCTCATTCTGGGTGGCTTGCTGCTAACCTGGGGCAACCCGCCCGAATTCCAGGTGAACAGGTGGCTGGTCTATGGCATGGCGGCGATGGCAGGCGCTTTCTTCCTGTTCGTGGTAACATCGATCATTCGCATCCGCCGCCAGCCGGCAGTGACGGGCGTCAACACCCTCATCGGCCGCCGCGGGGTGGCCCGCTCGCCCCTGGATCCCAGCGGCATGGTGTTCGTTGATGGCGAACACTGGTCAGCCACGGTGGAAGAAGGGAAGGTGGAGAAAGGCGAAGAGGTAGTGATTACAGCAATCAAGGGCCTTAAGCTGACAGTAAGGAAGCTGGAAAGGAGCTAGACCATGGCTAGTGCACCACCGAGCGACGGCCGGGTAGCCAAGCTTCTCACCTATCTCGGCTACGTTCTGCTGATCCCTCTGTTCCCCCTGGCCGTAAAGATCGTTCAGGAGTACGAGCGAGGGGTCATCTTCCGCCTGGGCCGCCTGGTAGGGGCCAAGGGGCCAGGGCTGTTCATCATCCTGCCCATCGTGGACAGGATGGTGAAGATGGACCTGCGTGTCTTCACCGTGGACATACCCAGCCAGGAGATGATCACCACCGACAACGTAACGGTTAAGGTCGATGCGGTGATGTACTTCCGGGTGGTCAATCCCGAGGATGCCGTGGTCAAGGTGGAGAACTACTTCCGGGCCACCGCCCTCATCGCCCAGACCACCCTTCGCAGTACCATCGGCCAGTCGACTTTGGATGCGCTTCTGGCCAAACGCGATGAGATCAACCAGCGCCTCCAGGTCACCGTCGATGAGGCCACCGAGCCCTGGGGGGTAAAGGTGACCATGGTGGAGTTAAGGGATGTGCTCCTGGCGCCGGAGATGGTGCGCAGCATCGCCCGCCAGGCGGAGGCCGAGCGCGAGCGACGGGGCAAGGTCATTCACGCCGAGGGCGAATTGCAGGCCGCCGAGAAGTTGTCCGAGGCGGGCCGCATCATGACCGCCTCGCCGGGCACCCTCCAGCTCCGCTACCTCCAGACCCTGACGGAGATCGCCACCGAGCGCAACAGCACGGTGATTT
>JALHUG010000257.1 GCA_022866185.1 Dehalococcoidia bacterium | reverse complement strand
GGTCTTGTCCCTGCTGGGGGAGAACGGCGCCGGCAAGTCCACGCTTCTCAAGATCCTGTACGGGGACTACCGGCCGACATCGGGGAAGGTGCTCATCGACGAGCAGGAGGTGGTCTTCCATTCACCCTGGGAGGCGCTCCAGAATGGTGTAGACGCTCGCGCTCTGGTTACAGAAACAGAATAGGAATGCCGAATTGATGTAGATAGACGCTGGTAGGAAGGAGACGGGAGACCGGGCAACCCGGTCATCCAAGCCAGCGCCCGGTCTCCCCAAAAGACTTCGTCATTATAGTCGACATTCCCCGCGAAAACTATAGCCTCGAGCAGCTGCTTTCTCGGTGGGCCACCCTTGGGGCCTGCAGGATCTGTCCGGCCTGCGGAACGGCGGGCCAGATGGGTCTGCACGCACGCTACGTGAAATACCACTTCGCGGAGTCCATTGAGATACAACGGGTACGTTGTCGGTGCTGCGGCACGACGCATGCGTTGATTCCCCTGTTCTCGGTTCCCGGCACCTCTCTGGGCAGGGAAGAAGCGGAGAGGTGCCTGAAGGCACGCTGGGAGGGCGCCTCTCGCTCTGCGGCCAGGACGGAGCTGGTCGAGCTTGGCATGGAGGAGCGCAGCGGCAGGGGGCTGGAGCGAAAGCTGGCCACGGCCGTAGAGCGCGCGAAGGCGATCTGGCCGCAGGCCGCCGATACGAGGTTCAGCCCGCAGGAGTGGATCAGGGCCGTCTGTGGCTCCACGGCGCATCCCATCGCGGAGATGAACCGCTTTGCCCTGGAGCACGGGGTGAACGCGATCTGCTTCTGTCGCGCTCCGATCCTGCTTTTTCGGCCGAGAATTCGCGCGGGGCGACCTTCACATAAGCCGGCATCTGCCGCTGGGCCCAGGCGTTCGAGTAGGCTGCGCACCATGCACAGCATACCAGGAGGAACGCCATGACGGACGAAGAGCGTCGAGAAGAAGCAGAGAAGGTTGCCGACTTCCGCTACGGGCTGATCGCGGAGTTTGCCAACCCCTACTTGAGCCGCGAGGAGCGGCGAAGGATGCTCGCCGAGAAGGCGCGCCTGGAGTATGAGGTCCCCCGACGGGGTCGGATGACGCTCACTGCCAGTTGCCTTCGTAAATGGTTGCGGCTGTACCTGAGGTATGGGAGAGTGGGGCTGTTACCACAGACCCGTCGGGATGCAGGGACTCCTCGCTCTCTGAGCCCGGAGGAGGCGGCGCTGCTGTTGAGCTACCTGGAGTCTCACCCCCAGCTGTGCGCCACCGTGGCCCTGCGGGTCCTTCAGAAAGAGGGCAAGATCCGAAGTTGCCCCTCCAGCTCCTCGCTGTCGCGCCTGGTAAGGGCCGCGGGCATGCAGCGACAGAAGCGCATCGGGGAGAAGCAGCAGGAGGAGACCCACAAGTTCAACTTCTCCGCGCCTCTGGAGTGCGTGCAGGTCGATGGCCTGTACACCGTGGTTGTTGCGGACATGAAGGGCCGTAAGCGGCAGGCAATCCTCATGACCTTCCTTGACGACGCCACCCGTCGGGTGCTGTACGCCACCTTCGCCTTCACCGAAAACTCCCTGGCCTTCGAGTGCGGCATCAAACACATCCTCACGGCGCATGGCAAGATCGGTCGGGCGTATGTCGACAACGGGGCGGCTTTTGTCAGCGCCCAGAGCCAACGGATACTGGACACCCTGGGAATCATCCTCGTGCACTCTCGAGTTGGGAGACCCCGTGGTCGCGGAAAAATTGAAAGGCTCCACCGTACGATTCGCGAGCAGTTCCTGCGTCCCCTGGACCCCCAGACCCTCAGCGGCCTGGCAGACCTGGAGAGCCGGTTCCACAGTTGGCTGGAAAGCGAATACCACAGAAGCCCGCACCGTGGCCTGGAAGGTAAGACGCCGCTGGAAGCGTGGGTGGAGAACGCTCGCTTCATCGTCCCACTGCCCGCGGGGGTGGATCTGGATAGGCTGTTCCTACACGAAGCGCGCCGCCTGGTCTACAAGGACTCCACCGTCACACTGGACGGGGTGCTCTACGAGGTGCCCTCCACCCTCATCCGGGAACGGGTGACGCTGCGCTACGACCCCGGGGTTCCTCCCCTGAGACGACGGCTTGTGGTCGTGCATGACGGACGCGAATGCGCCGTGGCACGCATCGTCGACTCCTACGCCAATACCCGCGTGCGCCGCGGGGTTCTGCTCAAAGACCCTGTGACCGAGGATATCCAAGACCCCGCTCCTCGCAACCACCAGCCCTCTCCCCTGGATGCGGGCCTCGCTGCCTCGCGCATACGCTTGGAGCCCGACGAGGCTCCAGAGGTTGGCGCATGAAAAGCCGTGAGATGTTGAGCTACTTCGGGCTCTCCGAGGTTCCCTTCGGCAAGGAGATCCCCACTGACGCCCTTCTGTTGCTGCCCTCGGTGAAAAACAACCTCGCTGCGGCGCGATTGCTCGTGGAGACTCGGGGAATCGGGGTCATCACCGGCAAGGCCGGAAGCGGCAAGAGCTGCCTGCTGCGCCTGCTCGCCGATGGCCTGCCCCCGGGACTCTACCGCACCTTCTACCTCGGCCACAGCTCCGTCGGCGTGGTGGAGTTTTACACCCATCTCTCGGCTCTGTTCGGCCTGGAACCGCGGCTGCGACGAGCGGCGATGTTCCGCGAGCTCCAGCAGCACATCCTCACCCTCGCAGCCGCTTCCCACCTGCATCCAATTCTTTTCCTGGACGAGGCACACCTGCTTTCCAACGACATCCTGACCGAAATCCGCCTCCTGACCAACTTCCACCTCGACTCCCTCAACGCCCTCACCGTCATCCTCTGCGGCAACGAGACCCTCAACCGCCGCCTCGGTCTGTAGATCCTGGAGTCCTTGTCCAGCTCCATCACCATTACCATCAGCGTCGATACCCTTCCGCTCGAAGAGACGATGAGCTACATCGAAAGCCGCATGAGCGCCTGCGGCCAGAAAGCCCCCGTGTTCACCTCCAACGCCATGACGCTGATCCACCAGGCCTCCGGAGGTATCCTGAGGACCATCGGCACCATCGCCAACGCCGCCCTGCTCAAGGCCTCCCTCGCCTCCAGCAAGCAGGTGGAGGCCGAGCATGTGCAGTCCGTCATCCAGCGCTGATCGCGGCGTGAGCAGCGGCTTCGATGGGGAGAACTTTCCTTCCTACGCAAATCTCCCCGGAGCCGAGCAGTTCATCCTCCACCACGGCGCCCTCCTGGGTCCCTGCGCCGAATGGTTCATCCGGACCCTCTGGGCGCAGGCAGCCCAGCACGCCTACCAGGACAGCCTGCAGCTTCTCGACTACGCTCACCGCTACACCCCGCAGCGGCTCGAGCACGCCTGCGAGCGTGCTCTGCTCTACCGCCTCGAGGGTCTTTCGGTCCTCCGCTTCATCTTCGCCGAGGATCTCGATCGACTCCCCCTGCGACCCGATGCCGAGCTCACAGGACAACTGCGCTTCCCGTTTGCCGATCCCTGACCGCCGGACAACCCGCTCCCGGGTCCTTCACCTCAGCGTGTTGTGCTACGCGCGCCTCAGATCTCGGTCATTCCCGCGCACAAGTTCGCGTCACCGAGCGTGACAGGAGCGCGGGCTTCTACAGTATACCACCCGGCTCATCGCGTACCCGCGGGCGTGCCCCCGCAGGCGAGCCGGCTGGCGCGGGTTGTCGCTGATGCGCTCCAGG
>JALHUG010000256.1 GCA_022866185.1 Dehalococcoidia bacterium | reverse complement strand
TGTAGGGTTTCAGGAGATGTGGTAGACCTGGGCCTGAGGTAGACGCTCCAGAGCGTACACCAGCGGCGCACTGTAGCCAAGGGCACTGTGCAGCCGTTTGTTGTTGTAGAAGTGCACGTAGGCCTGCAGTTCCCTCTCCCACTCTGAGACCGGTCCCCCGACTACACCATCCCAATGTTCTTCCCGGACTGTGCGTTGCACCCTCTCCACCTTGCCATTGAGATGGGGCGTTCTGGGTCTGATTCGAACGTGGCGGATGCCCGTCCGTCTTAGGAGACCAGTGAGCGCGTCGCTGAACTCAGGGCCGTTATCGGTCTGAATGCAGCGAATGGGGAACGGGATGCTCCCCAGAAGGCGCGGCAGGGCCTCACAGACAGCGGCACAGGTGCGCTTGGTGAGCACCGTAGCGGCGAGAACCCGGCTGCAGTCGTCGATGAGAGTGAGCTGGTAGAGGCCATCTGGAAGGTAGAGCAAGTCCATCTGCGCTCGCTCACCAGGCAAGGCCTTGGAGTAGCGTTGCCAATGTGGTTTAGGGCGACGACGGCAGGGAGAAAGGGCGCCGGCACGACGAAGAACCCTGTAGACACTGGAGAGGCTGCAGGAGACGAGGCCGGCCTTCGTCAGATAGGCGTGGAGCCTTTTGACCCCCAACCCCAGTTTCCGATGAGCTCCGCGGATGATATCTAGAACGCGCCCTGGGAGAGCTGTAGGCGAACGGTGGGGTCTCCGGGAGCGATCCGCCAGGGCCTTCCTGTCGTGGCGCTCCCAGGCCGCCCACCAGCGAGAGAACGTGGAATAGGGCACACCTGCGGCCCGGCAGAAGGTACGAGCGCTAAGTCTCGGATGCTGACGGCGCAGGTGCTCAAACGAGGCGATGTAGGCGGCTCTTGTCTGGATGGGCCAGGGTGTGCGAGCTTTGTGCATGTCGGGCCTCCTGTAGGTTATTGGGATCTGGTTTTCCGTTAGCCTACAGCCCAGGCCCGACGTCAATCACCTCCCTTCTGTCTCACATCTCCTGAAACCCTACACGGTTTGGCCTCGCTTGGCCCAGTCTGATATAATGACTAGAGCGGGCGGCGAAGGGTTGCTTTGCCAATCGCCAGTGGGGATGGTCTGAGACAAGAATGATGAACAGTCGCTGGCTGCGAAACAGCTTCATATATCTTCTCATCCTGGTGGGTGTCGTTGCCATCGTCTTCACCCTGTTCGGCACCAAAGGCTCCAGCAAAGAGGAGGTCTCCCTCTCCAGGTTCGTGGAAGACGTGCGGGCAGGGAACGTCCTCATGAAGGACGGCGTCGAGGTCGATGGCAACAAGATCAAGTACAAGCTGACCGACGGCGAAAAGACCTACAAGACCGAGATGGAGAAGGGTGACACCGTTCGTGGCGTCTTAGACGACGAAGGAATCCCGCTGGACAAGCAGCCCGAGGTCGACCCCAAGGGCGGCGGCATCGACTGGGCCGGCCTCCTCGTGAACTTCCTGCCGCTGATCCTCTTCGGTGGGCTGCTCATATTCCTGATGCGTCAGGCCCAGGGCAGCAATACGCAGGCCATGAGCTTCGGCAAGAGCCGGGCCCGTATGTTTACCGGCACCAGAACGGGCGTCACTTTCGCGGACGTGGCGGGGGTGGAGGAGGCCAAGGAGGAACTCCACGAGATAGTGGAATTCCTGAAGTGGCCCGAGAAGTTCATCGCCTTGGGTGCGCGCATCCCCAGGGGTGTTCTATTGCTGGGCCCGCCCGGTACTGGCAAGACACTTCTGGCCAAGGCGGTGGCCGGCGAGGCGGGCGTGCCCTTCTTCTCCATTAGCGGCTCCGAATTCGTGGAGATGTTCGTGGGCGTGGGCGCCTCGCGGGTGCGTGACCTGTTCGACCAGGCCAAGCGAAACTGTCCCTGCATCGTCTTCATCGATGAGATCGATGCCGTGGGCCGTCATCGTGGCGCCGGCCTGGGCGGCAGCCACGACGAGCGCGAGCAGACCCTGAACCAGATCCTGGTGGAAATGGATGGCTTCGACACCCACACCAACATCATCGTTGTGGCCGCCACCAATCGCCCGGACATTCTCGACCCGGCGCTGCTGCGCCCCGGCCGCTTCGACCGGCAGGTTGTGCTGGACCGGCCCGACATCAAGGGTCGCAAGGCTATTCTCGAGGTGCACGCCAAGGGCAAGCCGCTGGACAAAGAGATGGACCTAGAGGTACTGGCCAAGCAGACGCCAGGATTCTCGGGCGCTGATCTGGCCAACCTGGTCAATGAAGCGGCCATCCTCACCGCTCGCCGTAACAAGAAGAAGATCACCATGGCCGAGTTTGACGAGGCGGTGGACCGGGTGCTCGCCGGGCCGGAGCGCAAGAGCAGGGTCATAAGCCCCAAGGAGAAGGAGACCATCGCCTACCACGAGGCAGGGCACGCTCTGGTGGCTCACATCCTGCCCAACGCCGACCCCGTGTACAAGATCACCATCGTCCCCCGCGGCCTGACTGGCGGCTTCACTCGCTTTCTGCCCGCGGAGGACCGCAACCTGTGGACGCGCTCCCAGTTCCAGGACACGCTGGCGGCGATCCTGGGTGGCATGGTATCCGAGGAATTGGTGTTCGGCGAGATGACTACTGGCCCTCAGGACGACCTGGAGCGAGCTACCAAGATCGCCCGCCAGATGGTCACCCAGTGGGGAATGAGCGAACGTCTGGGCCCGCGCACCTTCGGCCGCCGAGAGGAGCTGATATTCCTGGGCAAGGAGATTACCGAGCAACGCAACTACAGCGAGAAGGTGGCGGAGGAGATCGACGAAGAGGTACGGCGGATCGTCGACAGCGCCTACCAGAGCGCCCGTAAGGTGCTGGTCGAGAGGCGGGCCAAGCTGGACCAGATAGCCAGGCATCTCATAGAGGTGGAGACCATCGACGGGGAGGCTCTGGCGGCCCTCTTCGCCGCTCCGGTGGATGAAGAGCCGACCACCGCCGAGACGCCGCCAGAAGAGGAACCGAAGCCCAAGGAGAGGAGGGCCCGCTCCAAGCCGATCATCGCTCCCCCCAAGCCAGAACTCGCCTGGGGCAGCGAAGCCAGGGCTCGCCTAGACCCGGACATGAAGAAAAGGTAGGGGTGGCCGCAGTCTAGGCAGGCTGCCCCCTAACGGACTGAACTCTCTCGTTTCGGCACGGCGGCCTTGCGGTTGTCGTCCTCTGGCGCGGTTGACCCAACAACGCCAGGTTTGCTAGAATCGCCAGAGCGTTTGTTCCAGGAGGTATAAGGAAATCTACGCCGTAGTGCGGACGGGTGGCAAACAGCACAGGGTGGAGCCAAACCAGCTCCTGGACGTGGAGCGATTGCCGGTAGCCGTAGGCGACACGGTTGAGCTGCTCGACGTGCTGCTGGTAACTGATGGCGAAGAGGTGACCGTAGGCCAGCCCACAGTGGCGGGAGCCAGAGTGATAGCGGAAGTGGTGGAGCACGGTCGCGACAAAAAGATCGTGGTCTTCAAGTACAAGCCCAAGACCCGCTATCGCAAGAAGATCGGGCACCGCCAGGGCTACACCCGCCTGGCCATCCGCCAGATACTCATTGGCCGCGAGCCGGAGGCTGTGGCGGTAGCCGAGGCGCCAGCCAAGCCCCGCCAGCGAAGGGCCCCCGCCAAGCGAGCGCCCAAGGCCACGGCTGAAGCGGAGACAGCCCCCGCGACCGCCGCGGAGGTTGTGCCTGAGCCAGCCCCAGAGGAGCCGACCAGGCCCCGCCAGCGAAGGGCCCCCGCCAAGCGAGCGCCCAAGGCCACGGCTGAAGCGGAGACAGCCCCCGAGGCCGTCGCGGAGGCTGCGCCTGAGCCAGCGCCAGAGGTAGCACCTCCGGCGGAGGAGACGGCCAAGCCGCGCCAGCGAAGGGCTCCCGCCAAGCGAGCGCCCAAGGCCACGGCGGAGGCAGAGGTCACAGCGGAGGCCGCCGTCCCGGAGGAGCCGACCAAGCCAAGCAGAAGAAGGTCGACCAAGGCTGAGAAGGCAGCAGAGGAGATACCGCCCACGCCCAAACGCCGCCAAAAAAGAGGTGAATAGGGATGGCACACAAGAAAGGCGGAGGTAGCACCCGCTACGGCCGCGACAGCAAGGCAAAGCGCCTGGGCGTCAAGCGCTACGACGGTCAGGTAGTGCTGCCGGGGACGATCATCGTCCGCCAGCGGGGCACGCGCATCCATCCTGGCAGGAACGTGGGCCTGGGGCGCGACTTCACCATCTACGCCCTCATCGAGGGGCAGGTCAAGTTCGAGCCCTACAACAAGCAGGGGCGCAAGAAGGTGAGCGTTTACGCCCCGAGTAGCAACTGAGGACGCCCGTGAAACCTAAAATCCATCCAGAATACGTGGAAGCGACCGTCGTCTGCGCCTGCGGGAACACCTTCCAGACTCGCTCCACCAAGCCGCGTCTACACGTCGAGGTATGCAGCCGCTGTCATCCCTTCTTCACCGGCGAACACCGCATCGTGGACACGGCGGGCCGCGTGGAGCGCTTCCTCAAGCGCTATGGCCTTCAGGAGAAGAAAGAGCCCGAGGCTGCTGCCGAAGCCGAGGCCGTCGTTGAGGCAGAAGGCGAAGGAGAGCCGCACCCTGGAGCGGAACGGGACGAAGAGCCCAAGCCTCCGGCCAAACTAAGGCGGAAGAGGGCCCCCAAGGCGAAGCCCAGGGCATCTTAGCCCATCCTTTCTTTATCTACACAGGAGCTGCCTTTGGCCAGCTCTTTTCATTACGGCGGCCAGGCGGTCATGGAAGGGGTGATGATCCGCGGTCGCCGCCTCATGGCGGTGGCTGTGCGTCGCCCCCAGGGCGACATCACCCTGCGGCTGGAGAGCCTCGGCGGCCTGCATACCGGCCCTCTGGGCCGCATCCCCTTCCTGCGGGGCATCATCGTCCTCTGGGAGACGCTGGCCCTGGGCACCAGGGCCCTCATTTTCTCCACCAACGTCGCCCTGGGGGAAGAGGAGAAGGAGATCAGCCGACCCCTGCTGTGGGGAACGGTGGTGCTGGCCCTGGCTTTCGTCATCGCCATCATCTTCGTGGTGCCGGTGCTGGCGATGAGCCGTCTGGAGGAGGCCATCGGCAACGAGCGCTTGGCGGCCCTCGTCGAGGGCTTGATCCGCCTGGGAGTGCTCTTGGCCTATCTCTTCCTCATCGGCCTTCTGCCCGACATCCGCCGTGTCTTCGCCTACCACGGCGCTGAGCACAAGGCGATCAACGCGCTGGAGGACGGCGCTCCCCTAGAGGTGGAAGCGGTGCGACGCTACGGCACCGCTCACCCTCGCTGTGGCACCAGCTTCCTTCTGGTGGTGGTGGTCATATCGGTGGTGCTGTTCGTCCTGGTGGGGACACCGCCTCTGTGGCAGCGCCTCCTGTCGCGGGTGGCGCTGGTGCCGGTCATTGCCGCCGTCAGCTATGAGGTGATTCGGCTGATGGGCGCCCTTCAGGACAACAGGCTTGTGCGGGCCGTGTCCAGGCCCAATCTGTGGCTTCAGTCGCTCACCACCCGCGAGCCCGACGACGGCCAGGTGGAGGTGGCCATCTACGCGTTGCGAGAGGTGCTGGCCGCGGACCAGGCGGCGGGCGCCGGCGAGCAAGGCTAGAAGCAGTTTCAAGAATGGCTTGCCACCCCCGCCTGAAGGCGTTCAACTATTTAGATTCACCTCTGCGGGATAAATCCCGCAGCTTCCCCAAAGCTGAGGGTTTCAACCCTCAGGGGTGTTCCTATTTTCTTGATCGCCATAAGGCGGGGGCATGGATGCCGCCCCGTTTACGGGGCGGTGTGGAGACAATTTTGAAATGCCTTTTAGGCCCCTCCCGCTACGATGGGCTCTCCTCCTCCAGCTCCCGGTAGAAGCAGGAGCGCTCGCCGGTGTGGCAGGCGGGGCCCAGCGGCTCCACCTTCACCACCAGGGCATCCTCGTCGCAGTCCTTGAGGATGGCTTTGACGTTGAGGAAGTTGCCGGAGGTGGCCCCTTTGTGCCACAGCTCCTGGCGCTCGCGACTCCAGAACCAGGCCTGGCCCGACTCCAGAGTTCGGCGCAAGGACTCGGCGTTCATGTAGGCCAGAATCAGCACCTCGCCGCTGCTGGCGTCCTGGACGATGGCGGGGATGAGTCCATTCTCGTCGAACTGAAGCATGGCGCTGCCTCCTTCGCCGCTATGGACGCACGGGGATGTCGCGGGCGGCCAGGTACTCCTTGACCTGACGAATGCGGTAGGTGCCGAAGTGGAAGATGCCGGCCGCCAGCACAGCATCGGCCTTGCCCTCCACGATGGCATCGTACATGTGCTGGGGGTTGCCGGCGCCGCCGGAGGCGATGACGGGCACCGTGACCGCCTCTGAGATGGCACGAGTGAGGCCGAGGTCATAGCCTGCCTGGGTGCCGTCGGCGGCCATGCCGGTTACCAGCAGCTCGCCGGCGCCGAGCTCCGCCGCCCGCTTGGCCCACTCGACGGCGTCGAGGCCTGTGGACTGGCCGCCCTCGCGGCCGCCGTAGATGAACACTTCCCAGCGCCCCGGCTCCACCGGCTTGCCATCGATGGCTACCACAATGCACTGACTGCCGAAGCGGGTGGCCCCCTCCGCGATCAGATTTGGGTTCTCCACAGCGCCGGTGTTGATGCCCACCTTGTCGGCGCCAGACTCCAGCACCAGGCGCATGTCCTCGGTGGTGCGAATGCCCCCGCCAACAGCGAAGGGGATGGACACCTGCTCAGCCACCTTGGACACCATATCGACCACCGTCTTGCGACGGTCGGGCGAGGCGGTGATGTCCAGAAAGACGAGCTCGTCGGCCCCTTCGGCCTGGTACAGGGCGGCCAGCTCCACCGGGTCGCCGGCGTCGCGCAGGTTCAGAAAGCGTACCCCCTTCACCACGCGGCCGTCTTTGACATCAAGGCAGGGAATGATGCGCTTGGTTAGCAAAGCTCCCTCCTTCAAAGGATGCCGATCCCGGCGGGAATGCTCGGCATGCTTCCCAGGATCAATGATACTACCTTGCAGGGGGAAGCCAAATCCCCTGAGGGACCCGCTTCCCCCTGCCAAGAAGGCGAAGGCCCGACGGCTCCTGCGATGACGGGTTCGGTCAGTCTAGAAGACGGTGTCTCCCCGCAGGAGTTGCCCAGCAATGGTCCGCTTCTGCATCTCGGTGGTGCCGTCAGGGATGCGCAGGGTGCGGGCGATGCGGAAGGCTTCTTCCAGCCCCATCTCGCTGGACAGGCCCATGCCACCGTGGATCTGAATCGCCCTGTCGCACACGGCCTGACACATCTCCACGGCGTAGCACTTGGCGATAGAGATCTCCTTGATGGGCAGCTTGCCCGTCTTTGGATACTCGTCGATCATTTGGGCCGTCCGCAGGGTGGCATACTTGGAGTTGAAGATCTCGATGGCGCAGTCGGCCAGCATCCACTGGATGGCCTGATGGTCAGCCAGAGCGCGACCAAAGGTCTTCCTCTCCTTAGCGTACTCTATGGACTTGTCCAACGCCCATTCCGCGATCCCCACCATAGCGCTGGCGATGCCCATACGCCCCTCGGAGATACCGGCCATGGCGGTGAGCAAGCCCTGGTTCAGGTTGCCCAAGATGTATTCGTTCTTAACCTTCACGTCGTCCATGATGATGTTGCCACAATCACTGGAGACGTGGCCCATGATCGGGAAGATCGGATTGTTGTCCACGCCGGGCAGCGTGGTGTCGACGACGAAGGTGGTGATGCCGCTGTCGAACATGTTGCGCTTGGCGTACTTCTCGTCGTTGGTCACTGCGAAGATCAGCGCATAGTCGGCATAGGGGGAGTTAGTGATCCACTGCTTGGTGCCGTTGATCACCCACTCGTCGCCCACCTTGCGGGCCCTGCACTTGAGGCTCCACAGGTCGGAGCCGGCGTCGGGCTCGGTGACGGCGAAACAGATGGTCTTCTCGCCAGCCACCAGAGAGGACACAATCTCGGTGCGGATGGTCT
>JALHUG010000255.1 GCA_022866185.1 Dehalococcoidia bacterium | reverse complement strand
CCGTGGCCTGCTGGGGGGACAACTACTTCAAGCAGGCGACGCCCCCCGCCGGCACCTTCAGCCAGGTCAGCGCGGGCTATATTCACACCTGTGGGGTGAAGACGGACGGCACCGTGGCCTGCTGGGGGTACAACGCCGACGGGCAGGCGACGGCCCCCACCGGCACCTTCAGCCAGGTCAGCGCGGGCGGTGCTCACACCTGCGGGCTGACGACGGACGGCACCGTGGCCTGCTGGGGGTTGAACGACGGCGGGCAGGCGACGCCCCCCGCCGGCACCTTCAGCCAGGTTAGCACGGGCGGCTATCACACCTGCGGGGTGAAGACGGACGGCACCCTGGCCTGCTGGGGGGACAGCGGCTACGGGCAGGCGACGCCCCCCACCGGCACCTTCAGCCAGGTCGGCGCGGGCGATTCTCACACCTGCGGGGTGAAGACGGACGGCACTGTGGCCTGCTGGGGGTGGAACGGCTACGGGCAGGCGACGCCCCCCGCCGGCACGATCGTCATCGTGAAGGCCACACACCCGGCGGGCGGCACCGGCTTCGGCTTCAGCGACAACATCGCCGCGCCCAACAGGTTCACCCTCAGCGACGGAGGCACGAAGACCTTCAGCAACGTCTTCACGGATAGCTACACAGTCATTGAGGACGACGCAGAGGTGACCTCGGGCGGCTTCGCCCTCGGCGGCCTGATCTGTACTGACTCCGACGGCGGCTCCAGCGTCGACTTGGGTGCCAGGAAGGCCACGATAGACCTCGACGCGGGGGAGACGGTGACCTGCACCTTTACCAACAGGGTCCCGGCCGTCGGCGGCGTAGCTGAGCTGCCGCACGTCTCTGATTCGTCGCGCGCCAGGTGTGCTGTGGTGGCCGCAATCGCCGCTGGCGCCCTGCTCGCTCTCACCGCCGGCGCTTGGTACGCCCGCAGGCGGTTCAGCCGGGGCTGATCCTCCGCCTTTGGCGGAGGTTGGCCTAGCGCCCTCCTGCACCAAAACCCCTAGCGCCACCGCCCGCCGCTCATCCTGAGCCTGTCCTGAGCGCAGCCGAAGGGCTTGTCGAAGGGCGAGCGGGGGCTCATGGTTCGACAGGCTCACCATGAGCGGCCACCCGCCAGCGCCGAAGGCCGCGCGGGTATGCTAACATTGGCCGCGCAGGACTTGACAGCGCAGTTATTCTGAGTATACTGTTAGCGCCTGGGTTGAGATTTTCGACGAGAAAGGCGGCGCACTATGAAGGCGTTGCGCATAGTTCCTCTAGTACTAATCGCACTGGGGGCGGCCGGCGTACTCGCGGTCATAGCCGTGATTGGCTCTGGCCTTCTTGCTGGAGAGCAGGTTTCCGCCGGAGTGACATCCACGCCTGGTGTGGGCCCGATCACGATGGGCATCGACCCCGAGATTACCTGCAACTCAGCCAATACCCTGGGACCGCTGGAGTCGTGTGTGCGCGTCGACGTGCCCAACCCGGTGTTTGACGGCGTGACCGACTATACGATCGACGTCTACGTCGCTGGCGATGTCGATCTGCCGGCGGTCTACGACGCTTGGATAACCTCTGACAACGACAAGGTGCATGTTGTGCGACACTCGCCCACCGATCCCCTCATCAAAATGCCGGGGGCGAGCAACGGTACTAATTATGACTGTCCCCAGCCAGGGCCATGTTTCGGCGCCATCTACTTCATGCCTCCCTTCGACGGTATCCCCGGCGACGGCACCCTGGTGAGGATAGGACTGGACATCGGCGCCACAGGTATTGTCACCCTCGGCTTATTGCAGATACCCAATGTCGTCCCGGCGTACATGTCTTGCCAGGATCCGCCCGCCTGCGAAGATCGCCCGATGCACCCCGTCACTGCGGCGTCGGCCATGCTGGCGATCAACCAGGACTGCCCCAGCCCTGTCCCACCCGTCGACTCCGATTCGGACGGTGTTCCCAACGCGTCGGACAACTGCCTCTGCCTCCACAATCCGGATCAACTCGACACGGACGGCGACGGCCTGGGCGATGCCTGCGATCCGACCCCCGGTGATCCCGACTCCGATGGAGACAGCGTTCCCGACACCAACGACAACTGCCCCATAACGGCTAACCCTGATCAGAGTGACAGCGACTCCGACGGCGTGGGCGACGCCTGCGACAACTGCCCCATCACCCCCAACCCCGATCAGGACGATGCCGATGGCGACGGCCGTGGCGATGCCTGCGACAACTGCCCATACGTCCCGAACCCCGGTCAGGGGGACTCGGACGGTGACGGCGTGGGCGATGCCTGTGAGACGCCCCCAGGGCCCCCAGGCAACATTGATTTCGACATCGACCCCGAGATCACGGGAAACAGCGCTGACACGCTGGGAACCGTAGAGGAGTGCGTGCGGGTGGATGGGTCTGGTGGCTTCGATGGCCTGGCTGACGCCACCATCGACGTCGTGGTCCAGGGCGACACCCGAGCGCCCAGGGCCTACGACGCTTGGGTCGCTTATGAGCCCACCAAGGTGGACCCGGTAAGCTGGGATGGGGTCATCAAGCTACCGGGAGCGCTAGACTTTACCTACGACCGGTCCTCGGATTCCCTGTTGATCGGCGCTGCCATATACCTGATGGGAGACTCGGGCATTCCCGGCGACGGCACCATCGTCAGAACAGGCCTGGATATCGACTTCACGACCCCTACCCTTGCCAGGCTTGCCTTCCGCCTCGTCGGCTACAACTCCGCAGCCGGCGTACACTCCACGACCGCCGGGACAGGGCTGCTGGCTATCAACCAGGACTGCGATGGCGACTCGGATGGAGACGGAGTGTCCAACGCTCTGGACAATTGCCCCAGCACCTCCAACGCTGACCAGGCTGATGCCGACGTCGATGGCGTGGGCGACGCCTGCGACAACTGCCCTGCGGCACCCAATCCGGACCAGCTCGACACCGACGGCGACGGCCTCGGTGATGCCTGCGACCAGAGCGATGGCGACAGCTTCTCTGACGCGGTCGAGATATACCTGGGCACCGACCCCGTGGACAACTGCTCCGACGGCCCCAGCGACGACGCCTGGCCGCTGGACACCAACATGGACAAGTCTGTTACCGTCGTGGGCGACATCACCAGCTCCCGCGACCGCATAGGCGCTCACCCAGACAGCCCCCAGTGGTCGCAGCGCCTCGACTTCAACGAGGACCGCTCCCTCACCGTCGTTGGCGACGTGGTGCTGTACAGCGGGATGATGGGGAAGAAGTGCACCTAGCGCGGCGCGACCGTACTGCCACTAGCCGCGGGAACCGCTGGCAAGCCTAGCGCCACGTCCCGCCGCTCATGGTGAGCCTGTCGAACCACGAGCGGCCACCCGCCAGAGGCATGCGCCGCGCGGATATGCTAACATTGGCCGCGCAGGGGCGGCGAAGCATGGAGATAACCGCGCGCGTCCACAGCATACCTGCGCCGCAGGCCTTCTACAGCGGCCCGCTGGCCCCCAACGTCTACCTGGTGGTGGACGGCGGTCAAGCGGCCCTCATCGATGCCGGCTACCCTGACGAGGCCGCCGTCAACACACGGCTGGAATACCTCCAGGGCATGGCCAATCTGAGACCAGCGCACATCATCGTCACTCACCACCACATCGACCACTGCGGCGGCGCCCACGCCCTGCGCCAGGCCACCGGCGCCCGCATCTGCCTGCACCCGACGGAGGCACGCCTCCTGGCCGACTGGCGGGCGGACGCTCCCCCGGACGTCGATATCCCCAGCGGCCCGCAGACGATGGCGGAGCGGTTTCGCTCCTGGCGCCGGGCCACCGCTCAGGCCACCGCCGACTGCCTGCTGCAGGGCGGCGACACCATCCAGGTGGGTCGCCTGGCCATCGAGGTCATCGATACGCCCGGCCACACCCTCGGCTCCATCTCGCTATACCTGCGCGAGGAGGGCGTGCTGTTCACCGGCGACACCGTGCTCGGCCTGGGCACGGTGGCCATCCTGCCGCCGCCCCACGGCGACATGGCCCTCTACATGCAGTCGCTGGAGCGGCTGAAGAGCTACCAGGCGACCTTGCTCTGCCCCGGCCACGGGCCGCCCGTGCGGGATGTCGCCCGCAAGCTCCAGGAGCTGATCGATCACCGTCAGGAGCGGGAGAGGCAGATCCTCGCGGCCGTCGGCCAGGGACGGGGGCGGCTGGAGGCGCTGCTGGCCGACCTCTACCCCGAGCTGGACAGGCGCCTCGTGGGGATGGCCCGCGGTCAGCTCCTCGCCCACCTGGCGAAGCTGGAGAGCGAGGCCAGGATCGCCCGCCGCGGCGATGGCGACGACAGCCTCTACGTTCTTCCCTAGACTGGGCTGCGTAGTGCTGCACTCTAGGCGAGGGATAGGGAGTCCGACCGCCTCTCCCGCTCATCCTGAGCTTGTCGAAGGAGGAGCGGGGGCTCATGGTTCGACAGGCTCACCATGAGCGGCTCCAAGGGTTCACCACGTTCCCTAGCCTGGGCCGCATCGGCAAATGTATAATGCCCTCAGATTTGGGGAGACCTTTCCTTGGCGGAGAACATATCACCCATCGAGCTGCCCCTGGCGGGCATCCTGCCGCTCACCGCGTCGGTGAACGACGACGGCCATCTGGCCATCGCTGGCTGCGACGTCGTCGAGCTGGCGCGCGAGTTCGGCACGCCCCTCTACGTCTTCGACGAGGAGACCCTGCGCCACCAGTGCCTCCAGTTCCGCTCGCAGTTCAGCAGCCGCCACGCCGATAGCGGCGTCAGCTACGCCGCCAAGGCCTACCTCGGCCGAGCCCTGGCCGCCCTCCTGGCCGAGGAGCAGATGAGCCTGGAGGTGGTATCCGGCGGCGAGCTGGCCATCGCCCGCTCGGTGGGCTTCCCGCCCGAGAGGATTTCCTTCCACGGCAACAACAAGTCGGAGGAGGAGCTGCGAGAGGCCCTGGACTACGGCATCGGTCGGGTGGTGGTCGACAACCTGTACGAGCTGGAGCTGCTGAACCGGGTGGCGACGGCCGTGGGCAAGCGCCAGCCCATCCTCCTGCGCCTATCGCCCAACGTCGACCCCCACACCCATCGCCACACCACCACCGGCGTCCTGGACAGCAAGTTCGGCTTCCCCATCGTCACCGGCCAGGCGGAGGCGGCGGTGAAGCAGGCCCTGAGCCTGCCGGCCGTCGAGCTGGTGGGCCTGCACTTCCACCTGGGATCACCGATCCCTCACCTCGAGCCCTACCAGGAGGCGATCCAGGTGGTGATGGCCTTCGCCGCCCAGATGGGTGAGCGGCACGGCTTCCGCTTGGGCGAGTTCAGCCCCGGCGGCGGCTTCGCCATCCAGTACCTGGAGGACACCCCCGTCCCATCGCTCGCCGAGTACGCGGCGGCCATCGTCTCCGCCCTGACAGACGCCTGCCGGGCCCGCTCTCTGCCCCTGCCCAGGCTCGTCGTGGAGCCGGGGCGGGCCATCGTCGGTCAGGCCTGCGTTGCCCTGTACAAGGTCGGCGCCAGGAAGGAGATCCCCGGCGTGCGTACGTACGTGGCGGTGGACGGCGGCATGGGCGACAACATTCGGCCCGCCCTCTACGGCGCCCGCTATTCGGCGCGGGTAGCCAACAAGGTAGGCGAGGCAGAACAGCAGCGGGTGACCATCGCCGGCAAGTTCTGCGAGTCGGGCGATGTCCTGGTGCGCGATGCCGATCTCCCCCGCCTGGAAGCGGGCGACCTGCTGGCGCTGGCCGCCGCTGGCGCCTACTGCCTGCCCATGGCCAGCAACTACAACGCCTTTCTGCGGCCGGCCAT
>JALHUG010000254.1 GCA_022866185.1 Dehalococcoidia bacterium | reverse complement strand
GCGAGCTTTGTGCATGTCGGGCCTCCTGTAGGTTATTGGGATCTGGTTTTCCGTTAGCCTACAGCCCAGGCCCGACGTCAATCACCTCCCTTCTGTCTCACATCTCCTGAAACCCTACACCTGTTGACAAGCGAAGCCGCTGGCTGTAACATAATGCGGCACGCAAATCATTGCAATTGCAACAACTTGCACAATGGCTACTCATCCCACTATCGGCGAGTCGCTGCGGCAGGAGGGCTATCGTCTCACCCCTCAGCGGATGATGATTCTCGCCATCATCCGCGATAGCAGCGACCACATCAGCGCCGAGGAGATCCACCAGAAAGTTCGCCAGCAGTACCCCTTTGTGAACATATCCACCGTCTACCGCACTCTCAACCTGCTCAAGAAGCTGCGCCTGATAAGCGAGACGGACCTCGGCGAGGGCTACGTCCGCTACGAGTTGCTGGAGCGGGGGCGGCATCATCACCTGGTATGCCGCCGCTGTGGTGAGAGTTTCGCCTTCGAGCACGAGCTCCTCCGGCCCTTGCAGCTTCGCTTGCTCAAGGAGTATGGCTTTACCGCCGACGTCGACCATTTCGCCATCTTCGGCCTGTGCCAGCGATGTCGCCCGGCCGAAGAAATGAACGATGTCAGAAAGGAAGGGCAACATGGCGCTGCTTGACCCTTCGACGCTGGAGACTATCGAAGCCCCGGCCATGCACATCCCCGACGGCTTCCTCAGCGGCCCGGTAGCCGGAGCGGGCTTCGCCCTGGCAGGGGTGGCCATAGGCTTCGCTGTCTGGAGAACGAACCGAACCCTGGGCGAGCGCTTCGTTCCGCTCATGGGGGTGATGGCCGCCTTCATCTTCGCCGCCCAGATGATGAACTTCCCGGTGGCCGGCGGCACCTCCGGCCACATGGTGGGAGGAGCCCTGGCAGCGATCCTTTTGGGCCCCTGGGCGGCCATGATCGCGATGACCTCCGTCGTGGGGGTGCAGGCCCTCGTGTTTCAGGATGGCGGCCTGGCAGCCCTGGGAGCCAACGTGTTCAACATGGCCGTGGTGGCCTGCCTGGTAGGCTACGCCGTGCACGCCGGCTTCATCCGTTTCAGCTACCTCGCTCCCTGGGTACGCTACGCCGCTGCCTTCACCGCTGCCTGGTTGTCGGTGGAGCTCGCGGCTATAGCCTGCTCTTTCGAGCTGGCCCTCTCCGGCACATCTCCTCTCACCGTGGCCCTGCCGGCCATGGTGGGCGTGCACGCCGCCATCGGTGTCGGCGAGGGTTTGATCACGGTGGCGGCGGTGGCCTTTGTGTCTGCCACTCGCCCTGATCTGGTCGTGGCGCAAGTGCCTGTGACGGAGGGCTAAAAGATGAAACTCCGCCATTACCTTGGCCTGCTGGTGGTCGGCATAGGGATAGCCCTATCGATCGCTCTCTTCTCGCCCCTAGCTTCGTCCGAGCCCGACGGGCTGGAGAAGGTGGCTGAGAATCACGGCTTCATAACGCAAGCCCAGGACGCGCCCTACCAAATCATCGCCGACTACGTCTTCCCCTGGGTCGACAACGAAGACCTAGCGACGATCCTGGCGGGGATGACAGGCGTGCTCATCGTGGCCGCTGTCGCCTTCGCCTTCGCCTTCCTCCTCTGGCGGCT